>JBIOHI010000206.1:0-3683 GCA_044448845.1 Bacteroidia bacterium | reverse complement strand
GTGAAGTTAATTTCAACAAGCGATTTCGGCTGTGCAGATTCGCTAACAAAAACAGTTTTTGTATTTCCTCAACCCCAGGCAGGTTTCACGGTTAACAATGCATCGCAATGTTTGAAAGGAAATTATTTTTTGTTCACCGACACTTCTTCCATTACCAATGGAACACTTTTTAGTTCTTGGAAATTCGGGAATACCGATACTTCCTCAGCAAATCAACCTTCCATACTTTTTAACTCTGCGAAAACGTATCCCGTGAAGCTAATTTCCACATCAGATAAAGGCTGCAAAGATTCAATTACGAACAATATAATTGTCAATCCTCAACCCGGTGCGGCAGTGAGTGCAAGAGGAGCAACAACTTTCTGTTTTGGAAATGAGGTAAGGATAAATGCCGATACCGGAACAAATTTTTTGTACCGGTGGCAAAAAAACGGAACCGATAGTTTGGGTGATACGCTTTCGGAATTTGTTGCCAACACAGCCGGAAATTATTCGGTGATCGTAAAAACTAAATTCGGTTGTTCGGATACTTCCAATTCGATCAATGTTTTTGTGAATCCACTTCCGCCCGCCACTGCAACGGCATCAGGACAAACCACATTTTGCAACGGGGATAATGTTGCGATCCGGGCAAATTACGATACCGGTTTGACTTATCAATGGCTTTACAATGGCGTAAATATTCCGGGTGCGAATAAACCGGAGTTTAATGCAATATTCAGTGGCAATTTTGCCGTGGTAACAAAAAATTATCCTGGCTGTCAGGACACGTCTCAACCGGTACAAGTGACAATGTTTGATTTCCCGGAGCGGCTTCCGATCAGCGGTTCAACGCAGGTGAGCACCAATGACACGGTGAGTTATTCTTTTCCATTTCAATCCGGTTATTCGTATAACTGGACAGCAACAAACGGAAAAATTATTAGCGGACAACATACCAATAATATCGTGGTCAAATGGTACAACTCCACAAATGGGAAAATAAACCTGGTGGTGTTGAACAATTCAATCTGCACGGATACGCAAAACCTTGACATCAACATTCTTAATATTCCAAATGGAATGTTCCTGTTGTTTCCGAACCCCGCCTTTGATTTTATCATTTTAAAATCTGTAAATAGTTTGCAGGATGCACAATTAAACATCTGTGACATGCTTGGAAAAATAATTATGGATGAAATCATTTTAAGTGATAAAACAGAAAACAGGCTTGATCTGACAGGCTTCAGTTCGGGATGTTATTTACTTTCCGTTCAAAACAATGAAGGAACTAAAGTTAAGATGTTTGTGAAGCAATGAAGCAATTTGGTTTTTGCATTTCAAAATTTTTTCCTAAAATTGCACCCTGCTTTTAGCAGCAGATGTTATTTGCAAAATACTCCGAATAAAGGTCAAATGGCATCGTTTCAAAAAAGTTTATAAAGATTAAAAGTGTTTAAATTACAAATTAAAGAGGTATGGACATAAAAGAAATAAACGAAAAGATCCGGATAGAAAGCGCGTTTGTCGATCTGCTCAACATGGAACTCGGCAAAGTGATCGTAGGACAAAAATACATGGTTGAGCGCCTGCTGATCGGAATGCTTAGCAACGGTCACATTTTATTGGAAGGTGTTCCCGGACTTGCAAAAACCCTTGCCATCAAATCGCTCGCAGCCGCCATTCATGCAAAGTTCAACCGCATCCAGTTCACTCCCGACCTGCTTCCTGCCGATTTAATCGGAACAATGATCTACAACCAGAAAAAAGAAGAATTCATTGTGCGCAAAGGCCCTATTTTTTCCAACTTCATTTTGGCTGATGAGATCAACCGTGCTCCTGCAAAAGTGCAAAGCGCATTGCTCGAAGCCATGCAGGAGCGACAGATTACCATTGGTGAAAATACCTATCCGCTCGAAGAACCTTTTCTTGTGCTCGCTACCCAGAACCCGATCGAACAGGAAGGAACCTATCCGCTGCCTGAGGCGCAGGTGGATCGTTTCATGTTAAAAATAGTTATCGGTTATCCAAGTAAGGAAGAAGAAAAACTGATCATCAGGCAAAATATTGCAGAAACTTTTCCGAAAACTCAACCGATTATTAATCCGGAGCAAATTATCAATGCTCGAAATGTGGTGCGGGAAGTTTACATGGACGAAAAGATCGAGCAATATATCGTGGACATTGTTTTCGCTTCGCGTAATCCTAAAGATTATAAGCTTGAAAAATTAACTCAACTCATTTCTTTTGGCGGCTCGCCACGTGCAAGTATTAATCTTGCGCTGGCATCAAAAGCTTATGCGTTCATTAAACGCAGAGGTTATGTGATTCCGGAAGATGTGCGTGCCGTTTGTGCCGATGTGATGCGCCACCGGATCGGGCTCACGTATGAAGCAGAAGCCGAAAACGTGACGGTTGAAAATATCATCAATGAAATATTAAATGCGGTTGAAGTCCCTTAAGCCCCAACCAGCCTCCCCTCCCGAAAAATTTCGGGATAAACTCCGGGGAGGAGAAAGTTCTAAGATGAAAACGAAAAATAAATATTATAACGAATCAAATTCTCTCTCCGCCAACTGGCGGAAGAGTTAGAGAGGGGTCATGGAGACACAGGAAATTTTAAAAAAGGTACGTAAGATCGAAATAAAAACTCGGGGATTATCGAGCCACATTTTTTCCGGTGAGTATCACTCTGCGTTCAAAGGGCGTGGTATGACGTTCAGCGAAGTGCGCGAATACGTGCCGGGTGACGATATACGTGCGATCGACTGGAATGTGACTGCGCGTTTCAATCACCCGTTCGTAAAAATATTTGAGGAGGAACGTGAACTCACGGTGATCATTTTAATTGACGTGAGCGCTTCGGGTGAATTCGGAACAACCAAACAATTCAAGAAAGACCTGATTACCGAACTGTGCGCGGTGCTTTCGTTTTCGGCCATACAGAATAATGACAAGATCGGGGTGATATTTTTCAGTGACAAGATCGAAAAATTCATTCCGCCCAAAAAAGGAAAGACGCATATACTTCGCATCATCCGGGAGCTGATCGAATTCAGGCCGGAGAATAAAAAAACAAATATCAGCGAGGCGTTGCGCTATGTAATTAATGTGATCAAGAAAAAAAGTATCGTGTTCGTGATCTCCGATTTCATAGGGAAAGATTTTGAAGATGCCCTGAAACTGGCAAACCGTAAACATGATATCGTTGCTTTACAGATCTATGATCCGCGTGAAAACGAATTGCCCGATGCAGGGATCATTCATTTAAGGGATGCAGAGACGGGAGATTTGCTCGAAGTGGACAGCAGCAATGCAAGCGTGAGAAAAAAATTCAATCAGTGGAGTCAGCAAAAAGAAAAATACCTGAACAATGCCTTTGCAAAAAGCGGGGTGGATTGGGCAAAATTACGAACCGATGAAAATTATGTTCACCAGTTGATGCGGTTGTTTAAGAATAGGGGGAGGAAGTAATCGGTAATCAGTAATCGGTTGATTGGTTATAGGTTGATAAGGTTGGTTGTTGGTTTTTAGTTATAGCTAATTGGTTATTGGTTGAAGTTATTTAGTTATTCGTTATTGAGTTAATAGGTTATAGGTTGATAAAGTAAATGAGATTTAGGAAAAGTTCAGATAATTTATATTCAATCTTAGGTGAAAGAAAAATCAAAACCTTTCTTCACCGCTTACTGCTTACTGCTTAC
>JBIOHI010000205.1:0-3715 GCA_044448845.1 Bacteroidia bacterium | reverse complement strand
ATGTTGCACTGACAAATGCTACTGTGTTTATTGATTATCAAATCAAAGTAGAAAATGCAATCGTCATTATCAAAGATGGAAGAATTGAAAATGCAGGAGTTGCTATCTCTGTTCCGGCTGATGCGAAACGGATAGACATGAGAGGGAAATTCATTTACCCGGCATTCATTGACCTATATTCAAATTATGGTGTGAGTTTGCCAGCGGAGAAAAAAAATCCTCCAAACGGCTATCCCCAGTTTGTTTCAAATAAGAACGGGGCATATAGCTGGAATGAGGCGATTCGTTCCGAAACTGATGCGGCTTCCATTTTTGTTTCCGATGAAACGAGAGCAAAAAATTATCGTGAAGCAGGATTTGGTTTGGTGTTGACCGGTTTGCAGGATGGAATTTGCAGAGGCACGTATGTACTTGTATCTACAGGTTCAGGAAAAGAACATGAACTCATCGTCAAAGAAAAAGCGGCCGCAGGATTTTCGTTTTCAAAAGGCAGTTCCACGCAAGATTATCCTTCTTCCATCATGGGGTCTGTCGCATTGCTCCGGCAAACTTATTTGGATGCATCGTGGTATAGGAATCAACAGAAAGAAAAAAATATTTCACTTGAAGCCTTCAATAACCTGATCCCTTTGCCTGGTATTTTTGCCTGCGAAAACAAATTGGCGATCCTTCGTGCCGACAAGATATCCAAAGAATTCGGTGCTCGATATATTATTAAAGGAATCGGGGATGAGTACCAAAGAGGGAATGAAATAAAAGCCACCAATTTGCCTTTGATCATTCCGGTTAATTTTCCGAAAGGATTTGATGTGGATGATCCGCTGGATGCAGCGTATGTTTCGACTGCCGATATGAAACACTGGGAACTGGCTCCGGCCAACGCATTCCTGCTTTCGACACAACAAATTGATTTTGCATTTACCATGAACGGATGTGAAAATGCCGCTGAATTCCTGAAAAATATCCGCAAGACCATTCAGTACGGTTTGGATGAAAAAGCAGCGCTAAAAGCATTGACGGAAAATCCTGCGCGGTTCATTAAAATGGAAAAAGAAATTGGGGCATTGAAGAAAGGAATGACCGCCAGTTTCATTGTTTGCAGTGGGAATATCTTCAACAACCAATCGCAGATCCTTGAAACCTGGACCAATGGAAAAAAATTCCAGGTGAATGAAAACCGGGAAATAAAAATGCAGGGAATTTATTCCGTTCAGTTGAAAGATTTCGAAAATTATAAATTAAAGATCGAAGGGGAATTGAATAAACCGGTAGTTTATTTCATTGGCCCGGATTCCCTGAGAGCCAATTATACCGAACAGCTCGGGATGATCACTTTTTCTTTTAAATCCGGTAAAAAAACAGAAAACAGTATTCGCATCAATTGCTGGATAGAAAACAAGGATACGTTTTTTTTTCCGTTTCAGGCAAAAAAATTCGGTGGCAAAGCAACGATGCCCGATGGAAGAATGGAAAATTTTACGGCCACATTTATTGAAGATATTCAAGTTCCAAATCGAATCCCGGACAGTGCTAAAACATTCACTTATGGTGGGATCATTTACCCGTTCACAGATTATGGTTGGAAAACACAACCGTTAGCGGAAACAACTATTTTTAAAAATGCAACGGTATGGAGTAATGAAAAGGAAGGCGTTTTAAAAGAAACGGATGTGGCCATTCAAAACGGGAAGATCATTTCTGTCAGTAAAAATTTAAAGATCAACGGTGCCAGAGAAATTGACGCGACCGGAATGAACCTCACCAACGGGATCATTGACGAACATTCGCATATCGCCATCAGCGGGGATGTGAATGAATGTACGCAGGCGGTTACGAGCGAAGTAAGGATAGGTGATGTGGTGAACAGCGAGGATATTAATATTTACAGGCAACTGGCGGGAGGAGTGACTTCTTCGCAATTGCTGCACGGTTCGTGTAACCCGATCGGTGGACAGAGTGCTTTGATCAAATTACGCTGGGGACTTCCGCCCGAAAAATTGAAGATTGAAGGTGCAGATCCATTCATCAAATTCGCTCTCGGTGAAAATGTGAAGCAGTCGAATTGGGGCGAACGTGCGGTTTTTAGATACCCGCAAAGCCGCATGGGAGTTGAACAGGTTTACTTCGATGCTTTTATCCGTGCCAAAGAATACGAACAAAAAATGAAGACCGATCCCTCGGTAAGAAAAGACCTCGAACTGGATGCCCTTGTTGAAATTCTCAACAATAAAAGATTCATCACCTGCCACAGTTACGTGCAAAGCGAGATCAATATGCTGATGCATGTTGCGGATTCGATGGGATTCAAAGTGAACACGTTTACCCACATTCTTGAAGGTTATAAAGTTGCCGATAAAATGAAACGGCATGATATTAATGCCTCAACTTTTGCAGACTGGTGGGCCTATAAATATGAAGTAACAGAGGCGATCCCATACAATGCTGCCATCATGACGAAGGTTGGTTTGAATGTGGGGATCAATTCCGATGATCCGGAAATGGCCAGGCGATTGAATCAGGAAGCGGCCAAAACAATAAAGTACGGAAACATGAGTGAAGAAGAAGCCTGGAAGATGGTGACACTCAATCCGGCAAAAACCCTGCACCTCGATAATCGTCTGGGAAGTATTAAAGTTGGCAAGGATGCTGACCTTGTTTTGTGGAGTGACAATCCGTTGAGCATTTATGCAAAACCGCTTTACACATATGTTGACGGTATTTGTTATTTCAGCTTCGAAAAAGACAAACAGTTGCAGGAGGAAATCTTGAAAGAACGCCAACGATTGATTCAGAAATTAATTGCGGCAAAACAAAACGGGGAAAAAGTGGAGAAGAAAATCTCACCGGGAGAAGAAATCTATCACTGTGAAAATTAATGGATGTGATAATTTGATGATCAGCAAATTTGATAATTGAAAAGTTGATGAAAATTTATAAACTATTTTTTATCATTTTATATTTTAGTTGGTTCTCCTTAGATGCCCAGCAGATCATGGTGATCATTGAGGGTGCTACCATTCATCCTGGAAACGGGAAGGTGATCGAAAATGGATACCTGGGTTTCGCAGATGGAAAGATTTTGCTTTGTGATTCCGTAATGAAATCTTTTTACAAAAATGCCCGCATCATCAATGCAAAAGGGAAACACATTTATCCCGGATTAATTTGCATGAACACGGTGGTGGGTTTGAATGAAATTGATATGGTTCGTTCCACGCACGATTATTCGGAAACAGGGAGGATCAATCCGAATGTGCGTTCGCTTATTGCCTACAATGCTGATTCGAAAATAATACCAACGGTACGCTCAAATGGAATTACAATGGTCCAGGTTGTCCCCCAGGGCGGTTTGATCTCAGGTACTTCCAGCGTGATGAAAACTGCCGGATGGAACTGGGAAGACGCGGTTTATAAAACCGATGACGGGGTTCATATTTACTGGCCTGAATTTATTTCATACTCAGGTGTAAACGAAAAACCCGAAGAAGTAAAGCAGCGTATGGAGAAAGAATTTCATTCCATCGAAGATTTTTTTGATCAGGCAGATCAGTACCTGAAAGTTTCAAAACCTGAAATAACGAATGTTCGCCTGGATGCCATGCGGGGAGTTTTTAAGGGAACAAAAAATTTATATGTGCATGTGAACGGAGCAAGGGGAATTATTTCATCCGTCAATTTTATTAAAAAATACCCTTCGATAAAAATGGTTTTGGGT
>JBIOHI010000204.1:0-3826 GCA_044448845.1 Bacteroidia bacterium | reverse complement strand
GTATTAGTGGATGAACGCCCGGAAGAGGTGACCGATATGCAACGCAGTGTTCGTGCGGAAGTGGTTGCTTCCACTTTTGACGAGCCCGCAGATAAACATGTGAAGCTTGCCAACATCGTTCACGAAAAAGCAAAACGAATGGTGGAATGCGGACACGATGTGGTGATCCTTTTGGATTCGATCACACGGATGGCACGTGCATTCAACACCGCGCAACCCGCTTCCGGAAAAATACTTTCGGGTGGTGTGGATGCGAATGCATTGCACAAACCCAAACGTTTTTTCGGTGCTGCACGTAAAATTGAAAATGGCGGATCGCTTACCATTATTGCCACTGCACTGATCGAAACCGGTTCGAAAATGGACGAGGTGATCTTTGAAGAATTTAAAGGAACCGGAAATATGGAGTTGCAACTCGACCGTAAACTTTCCAACAAACGAATTTATCCCGCCATTGATATCGTGGCTTCAAGCACCAGGCGTGAAGATCTGCTTTTAGATAAAGCGATGTTGCAGCGTGTTTGGGTTCTCCGCAATCACATTGCCGATATGAATCCCGAAGAAGCGATGGATCTCATGTTGAAGAATATGAAGAACACCAACAGTAATGAAGAGTTCCTTGCTTCGATGAACGGCTAAATTCAATTTTGAATTGGGAATTACGAATTTGGAATTATTGACCAATTAACATTATTAACTAATCAACATAAATAACATATTAACTAAAATGACCATGCTAGTAGGAAAAAAAGCTCCCGTGTTCAAAGCTGATGCAGTAGTGAACGGTGGCGAGTTTGTCGAAAATTTTTCATTGGAACAATACCTCGGGAAAAAGCACGTGGTGTTTTTCTTTTACCCGCTTGATTTCACATTTGTTTGCCCCACGGAGATCATTGCGTTTCAAAGGCGCATCAAAGATTTTGATTCACGCAACGTTGCCGTTGTGGGATGTTCGGTAGATTCTAAATTCTCTCATTGGGCATGGCTCAACACTCCTCAGAATGATGGCGGTATCCAGGGTGTGAAGTATCCGCTTGTTGCCGATCTCAACAAAACCATTTCGTTGAATTACGGTGTTCTTGCCGGCCAATACGACCTCGATGACAACGGGGAAAATATCTGGGTGGGTAACGGAGGCGAGAATTCAGTGGCGTACCGCGGATTATTTTTAATTGATAAAGAAGGAGTCGTTCGTCACCAGGTGGTGAATGACCTTCCTCTCGGGCGCAGCGTGGATGAAGCTTTGCGCATGATCGATGCATTGCAGTTTTACGAGAACAACGGAGAAGTTTGCCCGGCCGACTGGCACAAAGGTGCAGATGGATTGAAGGACAATGCCGAGGGAATAGCTTCGTATCTGGCAACACACTAAATTTTAAAAAAACATCAGTAAGCAGCGGCAGGAAGCAGTCTGAAAAACTTTGCGCCTCGCCTTTGCGTGCATTTTATTTTTCACGCAAAGGCGCACAGCTCGCAAGGTGATAGAATCCCGTTATAAGAAATATTTTTGAATGAAATGCCCGCGATGATTTCGTGGGCTTTTTTATTTTATTAATATGTATTTTTGAACGATGCCAAAATTTATTATTTGTTTTATTAGTGTGTTCATCTTCTTACGCGCATCCGCGCAGGAAAACGTGTTCACCGTTCCGCTGGATAAATCAGGCAAGGACGAGCGTTTTGATAAATTCATGCTCACCATGCCTGTGTTCCTCACCGTGAACGATTCCATTCTGTCTTTCGATTTCGAAAGTTTGGTTCCGTCAAGAAAAGTCCGCATCAAAAAACCGGAAGGATTTAATACCTATGGTTACAGTTATATTTTTTTCTCCGGTAATCCCAATTCATTCAATCCCGGTTTCGTGAGCCTGCTCGTTGCCGGTGTTTACGATCCGCGGCCGAATCTCTTTATCGATTACAACAACAACCTCGATTTCACGGATGACGGGAAACCGCTTCTTTTGCCGAGATTCAAAACCGACAGTTTGTTGATCCGGTTGTGTCGCAAAGATGATTCCCTCGCTTGTATCACCATTGTTTTGAAGCGGCAGGATTACACCGGTCAGCCAGCTTTGCGAAAAATGATGAATGATTATTACGCATTCTTTTATAAGGATCGCCAGCTTGCGGGAATTGATTTCTGCTACCGCGAGCAGCGCTATGTGACAAAATATGGGACCATTTCCGTGAATGGTGATTCATTCCGGGTTGCACTTCATGACGGTAACAGCAATGGTATTTACAACGAACCCGACAGTGACCAGGTGATCTCGGCAAATATTGCCGATACTTTTTTTGATTCTCACAGTGAACTCTGTTCGTTCCCCATCAGTACAAAAAAAATGTACGTGGAGTACAACGATGAGCAGTTCGAGATACTCGATGTTGATAAGGAAGGAAGGTTCATCAAACTGAAACATTTATCCGAAAGTTTGCTGATCGGGAAAATAAAACCCGGTGAAAAAATTCCGAAATTCACTTATACCACCTGGGAAGGTGAAACAAAAAAGATCAAAAAACTGCGTAAGTATGATGTGTTGCTGTATTTCACCGGGCCGAATGTGAAGAATTTTTCAAAAGACACCGCGTTGCTTCGCAAGATTGCCGATGCGCATCCCGGCAAACTGAAGGTGATCTTATTTATGGAAATAAATAAATCATACGAAATGAAAATTTTCGGAACGTATTCGAACCTGAATTATACCGCAGCGTTTAAAGATAAGGAGATCGCCCGGTTGCTTACTATCCGTGGGCTTCCGTCAAGTTTATGGATAGGGAAGAGAAGAAGGGTGATCAAATACAATGTGAAGCCCGGGGATTTTTTGAAAGAATATGAATTGAAGTATCCGCTAAAAAAATAAAAAAATCTGTTAAAAAAGTTTTGTTCGGATGTTTGATTGTTCCTGGTATTGAATTATTTTTAACCTGTTGTGCTATCAAAACAAACTTTTATCAAAGTTTTTTCTTCGTACTTTTCCTTAGATGAAAAGTACCAAAAATCAAGGCTTATTTTACATTGCCTAACTTGTAAGCCTGTCAAAAACCCGCGCAAGCAAAGGCAAATAGGTAAAGCCCCGTTGTAATATTTTTCTATGCTGTTGCTTGCTTGCATAGCCAAACACATTTTTGACAGTCAACAAGTTTACGTCAATGTAAAATTTGCCGATCCCTAATGCACATCATTTTTTAATTATATATTTGTGAAAGCATTTTGCTCTTATGAATAAGTTCAATTCATATTTCCCTTTTCTTTTACTGCTTCCATGTTTGTGTGGTGTTCAATGCAAAAAAGATACAGCTGTTTCAAATTCTCCCAATACCGGTTATGTAAAAGAATATTATACCAATAAGCCAATTGCGAATGCAGAAGTTGGCGTGTATTCCGATAATAATTATACGAAGTTGGTTGAGAATGTTTACACCGATTCGAACGGTAAATTTGTAACCAACGAAAACATTTCCGGCTATGCAAATATCCTTGTATCGAAGCAGGGTTACTTTCAATATACTTGGAGCAACTGGCAAACAAACCGCAACAATAATATGTTCTATTTGGATATGCCTGCTTATATTCAAACTCATATAAAAAATGTTAATCCTGTTAATTCGAGTGATCAAATAGATGTTGAGGGATTTCCGGATAACATAGGTTATTTAGGAACTGTGACACTTATAGGTTCTAAAGTTGACACTACCATATGTTGTATTCTTGCTTTAGGATATAAGCCCTATAAGATTCCTGTTTTCGTATATAAATACCCAAAAGCACCAACTGATTCTGCAATGCCAGTAACCTGCACTCCAATCGGAAACCAAACAATTACAG
>JBIOHI010000203.1:0-3841 GCA_044448845.1 Bacteroidia bacterium | reverse complement strand
GTTCTTACATAATTAACCAGGTTCCAAACATCTTTCTCATCGGGGATCTTCTTTTTGAAAGATGGCATGTCTTTTCTTCCCTCGGAAACTTTATAAAAAACTGCTCCGTCCGGTTGTTTTTGAAAATCCGGTTTGGTGAAGTCACCGCATTCCGTTTCGAGTTGGGCAGCTTTCGGGCCGTCTCCTTTACCTTTTTTTCCATGGCAGGATTGGCAATGCGTGGTGTAAAGCGATTTACCTTCAGCAATAGAACCGGCATCGGCCTTAACAGGATTTTTCATTTTCTGGTATTTCTCCGGGGCATCCCAGGGTTTGTTGGGAAAGGTGGTTGGTTTGAATGCTACCAACGTGATCATGATTGCAAAAAAACTTGCAAGAAAAATGTTTAGTGTGCTTTTCATTGTTTTAATTTTTATAGTGTTTGGTTTTTTTCAAAAATAGATTTTTAAGATGATTGGTCAATTATTTTTTTATTTCCCTGCCGCAACAGCTTCGTTTCCCATTTTCATAATCTTAAGCACATTATAAATAAGGTAGATCAAATCTCCCCAGACCAAACCGATCACGGTATAAGCCATAGCCAATAACCATACCGGGGTTTTGAATCTTGCCGAATACAATGTTCGTTTGTCGAAATCATTTTCTTTTATCACGCTCACGCCCCAGGGAACCATTTTTTCCGAAACCAGGTTGCCGTAATTCTCATTGTCCTCCGTCTTAACTACAAGTGTGATATTCCCATGATCATCGCCCGGAAGTTTGTCCCGTTTGAATTCAGCGGTCAGCTTTCCTGCTGAATCGGTAGTGTAAGTTTCTTCTTTGCTCACATTCAGAAAACCACCGCCAAGTCTTGATACACCTACCTTGGTTTCCACATCTTTCACCGGCACCCAGTTGCTATTTTTATATTCCATCACCATCACCGCGATGGATCTCGTTTCGCCTTCAGACACGGTATCCACCACCAGTTTGGCTTTGGTGATTTCAATCTCCGTTTCCGATTCGGAATATTCTTTGGATGCAGGCGAGGAACAGGTGAATTTGTGTTTACTATCCGAATCCCATTTTGATTTTAATGAAGCAGGGATCACCGCGATTGCTTCCCCGTAATTATTGGTGATGGCTTTTCCAACCAGATTACCATTGGAAACCTCATCCATATAAAATTTCATTTCGATCCCGGGGACCGGCTGCAATTTGCCTTCTGTCTTGGTAAGAACGCGTACCGCGAGGTAAGGAATTTTGTTATTGAAATTATAATACCTTAGGGTAACCTTCAGGTTAGCCTGTGCACTGGCAACCACCGAAGAGAGAACCAGCAGAAAGATTATAAAAAGTTGTACATATTTATTTAGATTCTTCATGATGTGTATTTTCTAAAATGGTTTCGTGAATCGGAATGATAGGAAGTATCCTTACAAAAAATGTCATCACCAGCAAAGCGCCTGCAAGCGAACCGCTGGTAATTGCCCATTCCTGCCAGGTTGGAACATAATGATGATAACTTTCTGGAACATCGGTCATGGGTAAGAACGGATGAAGCAAGGTAGGTGTAACAATGATGAAGCGTTTGCACCATGCGCCTACCACGATCATCAATCCCGCAATAAACATCGGTAATGGTCTTCTTCCTTTTTTGAAAACCAGGATCAAAATAGGAAGAAGCATACTGGTGGTCATAGCGAACCAAAATATGACCGCAAAATGCCCGGTGAAAAGTTCAATCAAATGTTCGGCTTCTGATTTTTTCATTTTGAATGCCGGCACCAAATATTCGTTGATGTTAAAATATAAATAAAGCAATGCAAGCATGGTCACTACTTTTCCCATCATATCAAAATGCATGTCGGTGATGTAATCCTGAAGTTTATAAACTTTCCGGAAAACGTACATGGCAACCACCACTCCGCCTGATCCAACCAAAAATGCACCGGAAATAAAATACGCACCGAAATTGGTGCTATCCCATCCCGGGCGGTAAGTAGTGGCAAACAACCACGAGGTAACCGTGTGAATACTGAAAGCAACAGGGACAATGACAATACATAAAATACTGATCGCACGGTTCACAATTCTTTTTTGTTCGGGCAATTCTTTCCAATACGAACCCATGAAATTATACATGGTGTTCAGCAACTTTGGGTTTTTATCTTTATGCTGAAGAAGGATCTGCAGATCGGGCAGCAAAGGAAAGTACAGTAACATGATACTTATGATAAGATACGTACTTATCACGATCACATCCCAGATAATTGGCGACTGCAATCGTCCATGAAAAAAGATATTTAAAAATTTCTCGGGACTTCCCATGTCAACAATAATAATTAACGCGGCAAAAATGATGGCTGAAACTGCGATGATCTCGGCAATTCGGGTTAGAGGCGTACTCCATTTGGTATTGGTCAATCGAAGGACTGCAGTGATCAGCGAACCCACGAGGCTGATAGCCACGAAGAATACGAAATTGGAAATATACAATCCCCAGGATGCGTAATCTCTCATGCCGGTAACCGACAATCCGTTTTTAAGCTGGAGGATATAGGCGAACAATCCAACCGCACACCACACCAAAAGCAATGCGGTCCATGCGTTTCCGAGCATGCCGAATTTTCGCGGATAAAGATCAGCGATGATTTTTTCAGAAGTAAGTTTTGTTTTTTCCACTTTGAAAATTATTAAAGGTTAATCAACTAATTTTTTATTTGCATCGTTTTCCAAACCTACTTCATAAGGGAAGTTGCGATTAACAGGCGGCAGGTAATAAACGCTCGGTTTTGTTCCCAGGTCATCCATCAAACGGTAACCGGATTTATCTTTTATCAGTTCGCTGAAACGGAAAGTTTCCGAACCGTTGGTAACGGTATCTTCATAAATATCACCGAAGGCGAACACCCCGTTCGGGCAAGCCGAAACGCAATGAGGCAAGGAACCCTGGCGGACCATATCCGGGCAAAAATCACATTTACCCACGGTACCCAGTTTTTGTGGTTCGCTGCTTTCGGCAGAATAAGGCTTATCTGCGATTGCTTTTGGAATATCAGGACGCGACCAGTTGAATACACGTGTGGAATAAGGACATGCAGCCATGCAAAAACGGCAACCGATACAACGGTCGCTGTCAATCAGAACGATTCCGTCTTTACGTTTGAACGTAGCATCCACCGGGCAAACTTTTACACATGGAGGTTCATCGCAGTGCATGCAGGTAGTGGGCTGCCAGTATGGAGCAGTTTTTTCTGATTCCTGCATCGAATGAACTTTTATCCAACTATGTCCGGGATGCAAATGATGCATGTGGTTACAGGCCGACTGGCATTTCTTTAAGTTTTTACAACGTGAAAGATCGATGACCATCACGAATTTTTTTCCTTCGATCCCTTTTCGTGCTTCCGAGTTCGAAACCGGAGGCATTTCAGGAACGGGCTTCAGGTATGCTTTATCCACTTCGATGATTTGCCCGTCAACGGACAATAGTTTTACCATCTCACCGGTTGGTTGTACATTCTCATCAGGAGCAAAAGGATTGTTTTTTGATGAACAACCTGCCGCCACGCCTGCTGCGAGCAGACCTGCGGCAAGAAATTCCCTTCTTGATTTTTTATTTTCTTCCATTTTCTATCGGATTAGACTTTAAATGAGATTAATTTTTTATCCAGGTTTTCAGTTCATCATCGGATATTTTTTTCCCTTTCGACTTGAGAACAGAAATATCCACTTCCACCAACTTCCCCTCTCGGGTAAGCATCTTGACGGTTTCCTTCTTTTTCTTTTTATTGAAAAGATGAGATAGTATGGTTACGGATGAAAGAACTCCGAGTCCCCAGATCATGAATTTTTTTCT
>JBIOHI010000202.1:0-3886 GCA_044448845.1 Bacteroidia bacterium | reverse complement strand
GTTTAAGGTTGTGGCCATTTTCAAACGGAATGCTATCGGCTTTTTCAAAAATAGGTGAGGTATGAGTGTTGCCGGTTTTTCCAAAATTATTTCCTCCTCCTCCTGTCGCAATATCGGGGCAAGCATAGGTAATATTCGGAGGAGAGGTTAAGTAACCGGAACTATTCACTCTGAGATCATAGAGCCAACCATTAGCATCCCAGAAATTGGGCCAGTCGGCTGATTGAACTGGGGCATGCCCTCCGGACCAATAATTTCCCTGAACCCCAAATTGTAAAATATGAGAAGAAGTTAAATTCCCGTTCAGGGCATTTCCATAATAACCGCCACCCATCCGATAAAAATAGTGGGTTTCTAAATTACTTGCCGCATTATCTATGTAAATATCCGATGCGTTGGTTGCATTGATACAAGTATTGTATCCGCTCAGATCCATATTGCCTAAATAGCCGGAAGTAAATGGAGAAGTCATGCCCGGGTCAAGCGTTAATACAGCATCCGTTTTTAATTCAATGGCTGAACCATTCTGGGCTGTATTATTTAAAATGCTGCCGCACCGCGCGAACAAATTCCCATTTTGAATCCTCACGCCTGTCTTATACATATTGAGAATATCTGTTTTTTCGAGATTTAGTGAGGATGTGGAGTTTCCCGAAAAATCAATTCCTGTAAGCACATTGTTGTTGCCATTCTCCGGAGTAAAATCAATGATACAATTCCTGCAGGTTATATTCCCGGAATTTTCGGCTTTTAAACTAACGTAGTTATCTCTAAACTGGTCGTTACTTAAATCCGCAGTTGAGTTTATCAGGCGAAGAGCATTATCTCCCATAGTAAATTTGCTGTTATAAATATTCGTAGAGGCTGAATTAGTTACTGTGAAAGCATCGCTTGATTCACATCCAGTTATAAAAACATCATTGCCAATACAGTTAAAGTTAGAGTTGAAGATTGAATTGGTCGCATAGAAATTATTAGTGTTACTCAGGCAATAAATATTACCGTCATTAAATTTAACATGACTGACCGAAACGGGCATTTTAAAATCAACTTCGCAATTGCTGCTGATTAAACCATCCGATATATTAAAACTTGAAATGTTTCCTCCGAGGTCCACTTTATTTCCTGCAACAGAACTCGCAAATTCAAGAATTTTGTGAGAGGGTTGAACAGAAGATGAATTATCAGGGCCGTTTAAATTTAATTGACCACTACCTGAGATGGCGCTCTGAGAGCCGTTACCTCCGATAAATCTGATAAAACCACCTCCGGTATAACTGAGGGTGGCACCACTTGACACATTCAGGATTCCTCCGTTTTGAATTTCAATTACTGCATTGCTTCCGTTCAAGTTGATCGTTGCTGTTCCACTTACATTAAGTATTGCTCCACTTTCGATGATCAGTTTTGAATTGTTATAAATTGTTAGAGTTGAACCATTGTTTAAATTTAAAACAGAGTTCGATTTGATGTCAAGGATTCCTTTGTTGTTTAAAGTATTGTTATCACCTAAAATGATAGTTCCCCCATTGTTTATCGAAATTGTTGATGAGGCGCAAATCGGCATCGATACTGTTACTGTTGAACCAGGTGGTTGTATTGCATCTGTTAATGGGTCAGCCCAATGAGTAAAGTAGTTTCCATTAACCTGTAATGTTCCTCCCATATTAATATTTATGGTTCTTAGCCGACATTGGTTCCGATCAAAATTATATTGGTTGCCGTTTATTGAAGGGATTGTGGTTGTCAAATCGTAGGTATTTATTTTTAATTGATTCACAAGCCAGTTAGTATTTCCTTTATAATTTGTCAGCCCTGCCGAGTAATTCTTATTAACATACCAATTATCATCTTTCAAATAAATATGGCCTTCGTTAGGAAAAATATTTTCAGGCCCTTTGATTGCCTCGAAATGAGAAAAACTTATATCCACATTATCTGTGTTTGGAAAAATATTTGTTCGAATGTTGTAAAAATAATTCCCGTTATAGTTAGGTGGATTGGTAAGGGCCAATGCGCTTGTTGCAGGAATAAAGGAAGCGATTCCCTGGCCTTTGGGATACGTAGGTTGAGGTGCTCCGTCTTGTTTGCTTGCAGCCTCTGCGATACCATCTCTTAATATTGAAATTCCGTTATGTTGACCCCCGGGTGCACCGTCCAAATTTGCGCAATTATTTCCTCCACAATCAAAATAATAATTTTTTGTGTATCGAAGAATATCGAAATGATAAGAAACATACACTCCCAGCACGATCATGCTCCGCACTGTTAAACTAATATTTCCGCCTGACACTTCATTCAAGGTTATTCCTGAACCGAATCCAACTCCACTACTAACTTTAGAGGAGGTTCCTGAAGTATAAGTTCCGGTGAAAACAAGATTATCGGGACGTCCTTGGGCATAAAGTTTCGCCTGCGCAGCAAGAAAATTATAGGATCCGACAGAAAAATTAAACCATTTATTATATACCCAGTCTATCAGTTGGTCCCCGTTTGAAATACCGTTCCCGATTCCGGAAATGTTTCCGTTCGCAATGGCTATTTTCCTGAGATTCTCCGGCCAACCAATTTCAGCCAACGCATTCACAAGGTTTTCCCTGAAACAAGGAGCGAAGGATTCTGACTCGGATCCATTGACTAAACGCCTGTTAAAATGCCTGAGCAACATTTGTTTTGAGGCCGGAAGATTTAATCTCCTCACATTTTCAATAGATTTATCATTGTTAGTCTCAGCAAAAAACAAACAACCGTATTGCAAACCAATCGGGACATTTGAACCAAGATGAGGTACGTCAAAGGATACATACAAGCGGGTGCAATGTGGAATATTGTGTTTTTCCATATAGGCGAGTGCATACCGAACGACAAGTCCTCCCATGCTTGCACCTACAATCACATTTTCTTCAGGGCCTATTTTTTTATTATTGATATCTATAATGGCTTTTACTAATGCGTATGCATTTTTTTGAATATAATCGGCACCCCTGGCAAAATCTACCAGTATGATATCATAACCTTGTGAAAGCAATTGATTGATCAGTCCATTATTGCCACCGTTAGATTCTTTAACGAGGAGTTCTAATCCTTCGCTGTAAATGCTTCCTGACTGAACGAAATCAGGATAACCATTAGGATACTTGCCTCCCGTCATGAACACATCCCAACCGAATTCGCCATACCTATAGTTACCTTGTGTTGCCAGGTAATCTTTATAGTCAAAATCAATCCCTTCAACAAAAATAAATGGCTTTCTGAGAACATGATCCTGGCTTGCATATTTGATATAATAACGTAAATTACCATAAGGGCTATATCCCGATTCAGTTTCACATACCTGTGTGAACGGCAAATCCAAAACCGATCCGTTTATAGGTGCTGCAGTTATATAAACCATCTCATCAGGTACTGGGGAATCTCCTTTCTTGCCAAAAAAAATCTTGAATCCGGATTGAAGCACAACAGGTCTCATATTTTCATCTTGCAAAGTGATTTTCACGGAGCCCCATTTCAGTCCGGTGTCTTCGTAATTCACTTCGATCACTTCTCCATTTAAAACAGTTTGCCAATCCGTACCTTCGGTTTTGAATTCAATTTTAGTGATCGTATTATTTAAGTTACTTGTAAAAAGTGAAGAGGGAAAAACGTATCTTGCAGTTAATCCTGAATGAAATACATACCAAGGTGCTGAAGAAAAAACATTGAACCCGACAAATGGAGAATGAGAAGTGTCAGGTCCGTTTATCAGAAGGCTGTCTGTGGAATTATTATATTGAACGTATCCGTTATCCAATGCCTCGAAATGAATTTTATCATAACCAAAATTCAGGATATTAATTGAAATTAATCCCTGGGATTGATAATAGGAATTAATAGAGTCCATTTTTTT
>JBIOHI010000201.1:0-3923 GCA_044448845.1 Bacteroidia bacterium | reverse complement strand
GTATAAGATTTTGCATTCTTTCTCTCCCTAAATCTCGCCACCGCTCGCGTTGAAAGAATAAACTTACATTTCGCACTGCAAAGCCAGTTTGTTTATTTAACTTTTTTAATTCAATCATAAATTTAAAGCATCAGTTTTTCCTCTGAATAACCCCCGCCTGCGCCTGCGCGGTGGGCATGATGGTGAGTTCGTTGATGTTCACATGAGATGGTCGAGAAAGCACAAACCAAATTGCTTCGGCAATATCTTCGGCAACCAAATTATCAAAACCTTCGTACACTTTTTTCGCGCGTTCCTTATCGCCATGAAAACGCACGATGGAAAATTCGGTTTCAATCGCTCCGGGATGAATTGCCGAAACCTTAATATCTTTTGCAAGCAGATCCAACCGCATGGATTTGCTCAAAGCATCCACTGCAAACTTGGTGGCACAATACACATTCCCGTTGGCGTAAACTTCTTTTCCGGCAATCGATCCGATATTAATGATGTGCCCGGTCTTGTGTTTGATCATCAGCGGAACAACATTTCTCGTCACATACAAAAGCCCTTTGATGTTGGTGTCAATCATCACATCCCAGTCGTCCATGTCGCCATCGGCAATGTTCGACATGCCGCTGGCAAGCCCGGCATTATTCACCAGCACATCGATCTTCTGCCATTCGGGTGGGATGGAGGCGATCTGTTTTCCGACTTCCTCGCGGTTCCGCACATCGAAAGGGAGAAGTAAAATTTTTGTCTGAAATTTATTTTCAAGCTCCGACTTTAATTTACCAAGGCGGTCGGTTCTCCTGGCATTCAGGATGAGGTTGTAACCCTCCTGTGCAAGTTTGATGGCGGTTGCTTCTCCGATCCCGGCAGAAGCACCCGTGATAAAAGCAATTTTATTGGTATTCATTTTTGTTCAGTTATTTTCGCGGGTAAAAATATTGATTATTATATTTAAATTTACCACGTTATGAATTATACGATTGAAAAAAATGACCAGTACTCGCTCATAAAGCCCGAACTGGAAAAGATCGATCAGAATCATGCGGATAAACTGCGGAGAAAGGTTTTGCATGAATCGGAGAGCAGCAGCAAATACGTTATCGTGAATATTGAGAACGTGAAAGAATGTAATGCCGATGGTGTTCGGGAATTGATCAAGCTCGGACTGGAACTCCAGAACAAAGGCGGCATGCTGATCCTTACGCATGCGGTCGATCCGTTCACCCGGTTGTTCGAGAAAGCAGACATCACATTCATTCCTACCGACATTGAAGCCATGGATTTTGTTTTCATGGACCAGCTCGAGAAGCGTTTCCAGAATATAAGCGAAGACAAAATCATCGAATAAAAAAGAATGAGCCTGGAGTTAACGATCCTCGGAAGCAGTTCCGCCACACCCACTTTGGAGCGGCATCCATCGGCACAATACATCAATTTTCTCGATCATCACATCCTGATAGATTGCGGGGAAGGAACGCAGGTTCAATTGCTCAAATACAAGATCAAAAAATCCCGTATAGATTATATTTTCATTTCGCATGTTCATGCCGATCATATCCTTGGTTTGCCTGGTTTATTGTTTTCAATGAACCTGGTACATCGCTCCGAACCGTTGTACATTTTCGGGCCACCGTCCGTTTTTGAGATACTGGATCTTTTTTTCAAACATGCAGAAACGGTGTTGAGATTTCCGCTGATCAAAAAATTGACCTCACCCGATTCGATAGAAATTATTTTTGAAAATACGCTGATCAAAGTAAAATCTTTTCCACTGTTTCACCGCGTCCCTACTACGGGTTTCATTTTCGAAGAGCAACCTCGTTTGAGAAAATTAAATATTGCTGCCTGCGAAAAAAATCATGTGCCATTCACTTTTTACAACGACCTGAAACGGGGCAAGGATTTTATATCCCCGGACGGGAAAATAATCATAGAAAATCAATCTTTGACCTTTGATCCGCTTGAACCGTTGAATTATGCTTATGCTTCCGATACAATTTATGATGAGCGCGTGGCGAAGTCGGTCACCGAGGTGAATTTACTTTATCATGAATCCACCTTTTTGCACGACAAGCTCGAAAGAGCCACGGAAACCATGCATTCAACGGCAAAGCAGGCAGGAATTATTGCAGCAAAAGCAAAAGTGAACAAGCTTTTGATCGGTCATTTTTCAACTCGTTATGAAAACCTGGAGGAGCTCCTCGAAGAAACAAAAACGGAATTTGAAAATACGGAACTGGCCGTTGAAGGAAGAAAATTTGTATTGGAGTAACCCCTCCTAAATCCTCCACAAAGGGGAGGACTTCCATTCTAATTTGATTAGCGGGTTTAACATATCTTCCCCGTTTAGCTCAATTCTTCATTATTAATTTTTCCCCTTCTTCTTATCCTCTTCACGTTTCTTATCCTGCTTGGTTGCGCGGTTGTTGCCAAAAACCGAAACGGAAAAATACCTGCCCGGGTAATCCTGCATGTCTTTCATGAGGGTGGTCATTTCTAAGCTGGTCTTCGAAATGTTTTCGTAAAGCATCTTATCATTGGCAAGCAAGCCGAGTGAACCTTCCCCTTTATTTATCTTGTCGATCGTGATCGCAAGCCTTTCCATAACGAGGTTGATATGATTAATGGTGGCGGTGAGGTTTGAAGCGGCAATGGAATCGGAAATGCGGGAAATATTTTTGATGGACAGAGTGATCAGTTCATTGTTGTTTTTCAGATTCATCATGATGGATTCGGTACCGGCAAAAATATTCCTGATCTTGGCGCTTTCTTCCACCGTTAATTGATCCATTTGCTCGCTTACATTACGCAAGTGCAGCATGATACCGGTAAAATCTTTTATTCCGACCGATAATTTCTGTGTTCCGGTCGAATCAAAAATATCATTCATGCTTTGCAATACCCGGTCGAGGGTGATGAGCACCTGTTCGCTTTTTTCTTTTAAAGGTGAAACTATGCCGGAAATGGTAGAAGCGAGTGTTTCCTCCACAGATGACAATAAAGTGTCACCGGAATGAAGGAATTTTTTGTTTTTAGAAAGGGAAAGTTCCAGAGTTTTGGTTCCTAACAGATCGGTGCTCATGATCACCGCTTTTGATTCGGCCGGTAATTTTATGGAACTGTTGATCACGATCTTTACAAGGATCTTACTTGCATCGCCTTCATGGAGCATGGAGATGTCCTCCACCTGCCCCACCTTCATGCCGTTAATGGTCACCTGTGTTGATTTTACAATACCGTTCACGTGGTCGTAAACCATGAAATAATGACTCCGCGCCTGAAACAGATCATATCCTTTCAGGAAATTATATCCCAATACAAAAATGGCAATGCCGATAAAAACAAAAATTCCGACTTTAGTTTCTTTTGTAAATATTTTCATCAATCGTTCGGCTTCAAAAATAAGATAAAAAGCAATATGAGTCTTTCTTTTTCAAGGTGGCTTTGTTATTTGGAATTCTCAATCGACCGTTTATACTCTTTCACCCCGTTCGCTATGGCATTCACGATCTTCTCCTGGCCTTGTTCGGAAGTGAGAATGGCGCGATCGGATTTGTTGCTCAGGAATCCGGTTTCGATCAGGATGCTTGGCATCTTGCTTCTCCAAAGCACCATGAAACCCGCCTGCTTCACTCCCCGGCTTTCCCTTTTGTATTTTATAAAATTGCCTTCCACCAGCGATGCCAGTTTCAGGCTCTGATCGAGGTAAGCACTTTGAAGGAATGAAAAATAAATATGCGCTTCGGGCGAATTGGGATCAAATCCTTCGTATTGTTCCTTGTAATCTTTTTCGAGCAGGATAACCTCGTTCTCGCGCTTGGCTACATCCAGGTTTCCTTCACTTTTGTGCAATCCCATTGAATACGTTTCAGTTCCCGATGCATCCGATTTCCTGATGGCATTGCAATGAATGGAAATGAAAAGGTTTGCAT
>JBIOHI010000200.1:0-3950 GCA_044448845.1 Bacteroidia bacterium | reverse complement strand
TTTATGCGGGGAAAACAGGAACCAGTCCGTTATCAGGCCGTCTTCAATGCAGGCGTCTATTATTTTTTTATTAAGTTCAAAGTCGGCAAATTCAAGAGCCAGCATCAGTCCTTTTCCTGAAATACTTTTTACCGAAGGATGACTTAAAAGCGAACGGAATAATTTTTCTTTCTCTTCCACCTCACCCATCCGGTTATTTAAAACCAATTCCTCAATTCCTGCAATCGCTGCAGCCGCTATCACAGGGTGTCCGCCAAACGTGGTGATGTGGCCAAGGTACGGGTGATCTGCAAGCGAATGCATGATCTCCCGCGATGAAATAAAAGCACCGATCGGCATCCCGGCACCAAGTGCTTTGCCGAGCAATAATATATCGGGAACAATTCCGAAATGTTCAAAAGCGAACATTTTTCCTGTTCGCCCCATCCCGGTCTGTATTTCATCCAATATAAGCAGTACTCCGCATTCATCACATTTCTTCCGGAGTTTTTCCAGGAAAACATTTTGCGGAACGATGTACCCGGCTTCGCCCTGGATGGTTTCCGCGATCACGCAAGCCGTTCGTTTGGAAATGAGGTTTAATGAATGTTCGTTATTGAATTCAATGAAATTAATATCGGGCAACAAGGGCCGGAAATTATTTTTAAAATATTCATGGCTGTTCAAACTCAACGCTGCATGCGTGCTTCCGTGGTAAGCATTTTTACAGGCGATGATCTCTGTTCTCCCTGTAAACCGTTTAGCAAGTTTCAACGCTCCATCCGTGGCCTCGGCTCCCGAATTCACTAAGTAAACCGAATCGAGATTTCCGGGCAACATCTCCGAAAGTTTGGTGGCCAATTTAACCTGCGGTGACTGTATAAATTCTCCATAAACCATGACGTGCATGTGTTTATCAAGCTGATCTTTGATCGCGTTTTTCACGCGTTCATTTCCATGCCCGAGGCTGCTCACACTGATGCCGGAGATCATGTCCAGATATTTTTTTCCGCTGGTGTCAAACAAATAAACTCCTTCCGCTCTTTCGATTTCGAGCATTAAAGGAAGGTCGGAAGTTTGTGCCTGGTGCAGTAAGAATAACTGGCGGTTGGTTAACATTTACTGCAAGATTAGGGAAAAAGTTTGTTGTTTGTCGTTTGTTGTTTGTTGTTATTATTTCTTAGCGGTGGAATCTTTCTTTTTAAAATCGAGGGAAACGGAGTTGATGCAGTAGCGCAGCCCGGTTGGTTTCGGACCGTCATCAAAAACATGGCCGAGATGTCCCCCGCATTTGGCGCAAACAATTTCTGTGCGGACCATTCCATGCGAAAAATCCTTATGCTCGATCACTTTTGTTTTGTCGAGCGCTTCATAAAAACTGGGCCACCCGCAACCGGCATTGAATTTTGAATTCGAATTGAACAACTCATTTCCGCATGCGGCACACACATAAATTCCGCTGTCCCAATGATCTTCGAATTTCCCGGTAAATGCCCGTTCAGTTCCTTTCTCGCGCAGCACGCTAAATTGCTCAGGAGTTAATTGCATCTTCCATTCTTCTTCGGATTTATGCAGTTCGAATTTTTCCATCTTCGGTTGATTTTTGTTTTGTGAACACGCTGTAAATGCTGTCATGATAAAAGCACTCAGCAAAATTATATTTTCAGACTTTATCATGGGAGATAATTTTAATTCTACAACGTGATTAACAAAAATTAATTGCGATGGTTTTCGTACAGGGTTTTGTTCGCTATGATTCTTTTATTTTTTGCCACCAAGACTCAAAGGCACAAAGCCTGCCTGCCTTAGCAAAGGCAATGAATAGCAGGCAGGTTGCACTAAGTAGTTCTTCGTTCTTTGTGCCTTTGTGGCAATTTTTTTATTCTTTCGTTAAATATAAAAGATGTCTATTATTTCTTTATTACTTTCGCACCTGCAAAAACTTTTTATTACCATGACAAAACTCATCGAATGTGTTCCCAATTTTTCGGAAGGAAATGACCTTCATCTCATCAAACAAATTACCGATGAAATTGAAAAAATTGATGGTGTAAAATTATTAGATGTGGATCCGGGAAAGGCCACCAACCGTACCGTTGTAACGTTTGTAGGAACACCGGATGAAGTGGTGGAAGCAGCTTTTGCAGCCATCAAAAAAGCTTCAGAACTCATCGACATGAGCAAGCACAAAGGCGAGCATCCGCGCATGGGAGCAACCGATGTGTGCCCGCTAATTCCTGTTTCAGGAATCACGATGGAAGAAACGGCCGAATATGCAAAGAAACTGGCGAAACAAGTAGGCGAAGAATTAAAAATTCCGGTTTACCTGTACGAATATGCACAAAAAAATAAAGAACGAAATAATCTTTCCGTGATCAGAACCGGAGAGTATGAAGGTTTTTTTGACAAGATAAAATTGCCCGAATGGAAACCTGATTTCGGCCCGGCAGTGATGAATCAAAGATCAGGAGCAAGCGTGATCGGTGCACGCGAATTTTTAGTTGCATACAATATTAATCTTAATACAAAATCTGTTCGTCTTGCCAATTCAGTGGCTTTCGATGTGCGTGAAGCGGGTCGTGTGAAGCGTGAAGGAAATCCGATCACCGGGAAAAAAGTTTTGGATGCGAATGGAAATGAAGTACGCATTCCGGGAACATTGAAGGCTTGCAAAGCCATCGGCTGGTACATTGGAGAATATGGCATCGCGCAGATATCGATGAATCTCACCAATTATAAAATAACCTCGATGCACCGCGCATTTGAAGAAGTTTGCGAGAGTGCAGAGAAAAGAGGTTTGCGGGTGACGGGTTCGGAATTGGTTGGATTAATCCCGCTTGAATCGATGCTTGATGCAGGAAAATATTTTTTGAAAAAACAAAACCGTTCAGTTGGTGTGAGCGAAAAAGAATTGATCCACATCGCAGTGAAATCACTTGGACTCGATGAACTTTCACCATTCGATCCCGATAAAAAAATTATTGAGTATACCATGAAAAATCCGGCAGACGAAAAATTAGTGCAGATGAACCTTCGTGAGTTTGCCAATGAAACTTCTGCTGAGAGTCCTGCTCCCGGAGGAGGTTCCATTTCGGCTTACATGGGAAGTTTGGGTGCATCGCTTGGTGTGATGGTTGCCAATCTTTCGGCCGGGAAACGCGGTTGGGAAGAACACATTTCTTTTTTCAGCGAGTGGGCGGAGAAAGGACAAAAAATAAAAGACCAGTTAATTAAACTCGTTGATGAAGATACCCGTGCTTTCGATGAAATAATGAAAGCATTTGGTTTGCCAAAACATACCGATGAAGAAAAAAAATTACGCACGGAAGCAATTGAAAACGCCACTAAATATGCCTGCGAAATTCCGTTGCAAACCATGACCGCAGCGAGCAATGCGTTAATATTGCTGGAACCAATGATCGAAAAGGGAAACCAGAATTCGGTAACAGATGCAGGCGTTGGAGTGCTGTGTGTGAAAGCCGCTGTGCATGGCGCATACCTGAATGTGATGGTAAATGCAAAAGGATTGAAGGATAAAAATTTCGCGGATAAAATGATCGCGGAAGCGAAAGAGATCTTTTCGAAAACGAATTTGAAGGTGGCGGAGTTGATTGGGAAAGTTGAAACGGTTATCGGGTAATCGGTGATCGGTTGATTTGGTTATCGGTTGAGAAAGTTATTGGTTGAAAAGTTGTCAAGTTGGGAACGTAGAGAAAGGTATTGCTTAAAAACGTGGATTTAAAAATTACGCAATTCCTTTTTTAGAATTTCGCTGCATCCTTAAATAATTCCTGACTTCGATTTCTTAAAATTTTCTTAATAATTTTCAAAAGCTTTGAATTGATTTTTCTATGACTAATTTTGAATGTCAATTTCAAATTATGAATGCATTCAAGATCATTTGTACAATAATTTTTCTCGTTTTAAGTTTCTTTTCATCTGCACAATTTTCTTACTTGTACCAATTTGTA
>JBIOHI010000199.1:0-3972 GCA_044448845.1 Bacteroidia bacterium | reverse complement strand
CTTTCATGAAATCCCGGTCTTCCTTGTTCCTGAAACTCACTTTTTCAACCAGTTCTGACGGTTGTGCTTCCTTCATTTTCTTGACCGCCCGGATCACCGTGAGTGCAGAAGTAAGCTGGTCATCTTCCCAGTTGATGAATCGCTCCTCGATATACTGATCGAACAACTCCATATCGCAAAACATCATTTCGTAAATATCCATGATAAGTTTTCGGTCCTCCACAAAAGTATGTACTTCGTTTTTATAATACTCGTTCCAGAAAGTACTTTGCCGGATCATGGTAAAAACATTTTTGAACAATTCATCCGAGCCTGACCATTTGATCTTGTGGGTTCGTATCACTTCGCGCACCGCTTCATTTTGCTCGAACCTGACAAATATTTTATTTTTCGAAAGGGTGCTGATCAGTTTCATCAGTTCTTTATCGGGGAAATGCTTCGAGGTTTGAATATCCATTTCCTTTTTAAGAAAAAAATGGAATTCGGAAGGAAAAGCAAGGAGAAAATAATACAACAGGTAGGCATCCTCGGGCGCATGGAACATGGTCTCTTCGTGTTTCTTCAGGTTCTCGCGGTCATCCTGGTAATACGAGTACAACGCCTGAAAAACTTTAATCCTCAAAAATCTCCTGTTAAGCATGAAAAGAACTTTTTATTTTTATTTTTTTGTTTCTGTTACCGGCCTGAAAATGCCCTTGATCGTGTTAAAATTATTTTGATTCGTTTTTATAAATTAATTTGCAAATGTAAATCAATTTTTAATTTTCGTAAAAAGAAAACTTTTGAGATCGCTCAGGCACGTCAATAAATATTTTTTAAAGTACAAACGGCATTTTATCTTCGGGTTGATATTTGCCGCATTGTCGAATCTTTTTGCAGTGTTCCCGGCACAATCGGTGCGGGTTGCCATTAACCTGGTGCAACAAAACCTGGACGTTTACAAACTGTTTGAAGGAAGTGAAATGCAACCGGCAGTGAATTCTCAGGTTGGTTATGTGTTGCTCTATTTTTCAGGCCTCGTGCTGCTTTTTGCAGTTATCAAAGGGTTATTCATGTTTTTTATGCGGCAAACTTTGATCGTGATGTCACGTCATATTGAGTACGATATGAAAAATGAGATTTATACCCACTATCAAAAACTTTCTCTTTCGTTTTACCGCGTTCACAGCACCGGTGACCTGATGGCAAGAATTTCGGAAGATGTGGGAAGGGTGAGAATGTACATCGGGCCGGCTATCATGTATTCGATGAACCTTGCAGGAGCCATTGTAGTGGTTCTGTGGGCCATGTTTTCGGTAAATGCAAAATTATCATCCTATGTGTTGTTGCCGTTGCCGTTTCTTTCGTATTCCATTTTCGTGGTGAATAATATCATTCACAAAAAAAGCGATGCCATCCAATCACAATTGTCTAAAGTGAATTCCTTTGTCCAGCAGGCTTATTCAGGTATCCGGGTGATCAAATCATTTGCCGTGGAGAAATACTCGGAAGAAGATTTTCAAACCTATGCCGATGAGTATAAAAAACGATCGCTTTCGCTGGCAAAAGTGGATGCGACTTTTTTCCCGCTCATGGTTTTTCTTACCGGTTTGAGCAACCTGATCACTATTTTTATCGGGGGAATGATGGTGATTTCAGGAGAAATCAGCATCGGAAACATTGCAGAGTTTGTCATTTATATCAACCTGCTTACGTGGCCTGTGGCGGCATTTGGCGTGGTAATATCGATGACACAGCGGGCAGCCGCATCACAGGACCGGATCACCGAGTTTTTAAATACCAAACCCGGGATCGTTTCGGAGAATACCGGCCCGTTTCGTTTCGATCATTCCATCGAGTTCAGGAATGTGAGTTTCAGGTATCCCGAGAAAACAGCATTCGCTCTCAAAAATATTTCTTTTAAAATTGATAAAGGGGAAACCCTTGCCATCCTCGGACGAACAGGATCAGGGAAATCAACCATTGTACAATTATTGTTGCGCATGATGGATGCAACCGAAGGGGAAATTCTCATCGATCAAAAGAATATCAAAGATGTGAACCTCGAAAGTTTTCGCGAACTGACGGGTTATGTTCCGCAGGATGTTTTTTTATTTTCTGACACCCTTTCCAATAATATTGCCTTTGCTGTTTCCGGCCATGGGAAGAATCTGGAGCAGGATGTGAAGGAGGCCACCGATGATGCAGCACTCACTTCGAATATTGCGGATTTTCCCGAAGGGCTGAACACGCTGGTTGGGGAACGCGGAGTTACTCTTTCGGGCGGGCAAAAACAACGTGTTTCCATAGCGCGCGCGCTGATCAAAAAACCGGAACTGCTCATCCTCGATGATTGTTTGTCTGCTGTCGACAATAAGACTGAGTCGGAGATCCTTGAGAATCTGAAGCCCGTGCTCCGGGACAAAACCGCTGTGATCATCAGCCACCGCGTGTCGAGCGTAAAGGATGCCAACCGGATACTGGTGATCGACAACGGGCAAATTGCCGAAACCGGCTCCCATGAGGAGTTGATGAAACAGCCCGGACTTTATGCAAGTTTATACCAGCGCCAGTTGCTGGAAGAAGCGGCCTGACTCCAATGGAGTTTACAGGGAGTTGAATTCGCGGCTCGTAAAATAATTTAAGGTTTATTTTGAAAAATCATTCGCTTCCCATATTTTGCTCAAGAATTAACAAGCATTAAGAAAAAAAACATGGAGGAGAACAACAAATCGGATAGGCAGGATATTTTTTCAGAAAAGATCAGAGCCGGGAAAAGAACCTATTTCTTTGATGTGAAAGCGACCAAAGGGAATGATTATTTCATTACCATCACCGAAAGCAAAAAGAGTTTTGAAGACGGAAGTTTTGTGAAGCATAAGATATTTCTTTACAAGGAAGACTTCAATAAGTTTCTCGATGCGCTTAATAAAACGGTTAATCACGTGAAAACGGAATTGATGCCCGATTTTAATTTTGATGAATTTTCGCGTGACAAATATCATGAAGATAATCCTTCAACCGGGGAGTAGATCTTTAATAAATTTTAGTTTAATTAGTACCTCATAAATTTTAATAAGTATGAAAAAGTTGAATACCCTTTCGATCCTTTCTTCTTTTGCCATTTGCAGTTTGATCAGTTCCTGCTCAAGCAGTTCTACGCCAGATGCCACGCCAACACCTGCTCCGAACAATGCTACGGTTAGTATTTCCGTAACTACCGGAGGCAAGCCGGTTACCAAATCTCCTGACGGAAACAATTATGTTTTCATTGATGATTCGGTGATTATCACTGTAACTTGCTCCGGCAATTCCGCGAACACATTGCAAAGGGTAAAATTAACCGCTTCGTACGCCTCTCCAAGTACTGTGATCGATACAACAGTGTCCGGCACCAGTGATTTCAAAGTGACTGGCTGGATTGCCCAAAACATAGGAACCAATGTTTCTTTAACGGCTACGGTTACCGGTTCTTCCGGAAGTCCCGGAACTGCTGCTTATAGCTTTGTGGTGACTGATATAGGTGGTGATGCTCCGCTTTTAGGCAATCAATCGTATGCAGAAACCAACAAGAGATTATGGGCACTTTATAATTCCCAAACCAAAGCCTACGGAATTTCCTACTCTCTGAATGAAGTTCTCCAAACAATTGCAAAACCTGATTATATCGATCTGATGTTCTGTTCGCGTACCGACAAAAATGCCTTGAATTATGGATTGATGATGAGTCCGAGTTCTGTGTCGGCCGAAAATACTTATGGGGTGGCGGGCAAATGGTCCCCACAGGGAGAAAGTATCACCTATTGGTCAACAAGAAATAAAACAACTTTGTATCCCACACAGATCAAGGCCGGAGATTTTATTACGATTCAACAATACCCTTCGAAGAGCATGCAAAGCGCGGCAATTGACGATGCAATAAGTAAATACACCAGCGGAGCTGATACAGCGGTGCTGACTTCCACCACACCGTTCATACCAATTTGGCTTTTT
>JBIOHI010000198.1:0-4029 GCA_044448845.1 Bacteroidia bacterium | reverse complement strand
ATCATTTTAAAATTTATGCTCCGGGCTAATGATTGTTAGAGTGGATTCATGCGTTTTCATGGATCGTGGGATTTCAATTTTTTTATGCTAATAACCGTTAATTGATCAAAAACTCTTTGATAAGAATAAAAATCATTGTGTGATGCGACTCATAATTAAAGTGCATCAAATGCTCCAGCCATTCATCTTTTAATTTTCAAATGGAGATGATTGTCTTTTTTTTTTACTTTTAAATATCAATTTAGCACTCACAAAAACTCCAAACCCTAAACTGGAAACTCTAAACTCTAAACTGAAAACCCAAAACTTTTTTCACCATCCCATCTTTCAATTCATACACCTCCCTACTCTCCGGACACGTTGCTTTTCCCGAATTATCAAATTCCAACCGGTGCCCGTATTCGCTCATCCATCCAACCTGTTTTGCTGGATTTCCGACCACCAGCGCATAATCAGGAACGGTTTTGGTGACCACCGCACCCGCACCGATGAATGCAAACTTCCCTATATCGTGTCCGCAAACGATCGTGGCATTCGCTCCAATTGATGCACCTTTTCCTACATTTGTTTTTGCATACTGATCGCGCCTGTTCACCGCACTTCGCGGATTTGTTACATTGGTAAAAACACAGGACGGCCCGAGGAAAACATCATCCTCACAGGTCACACCGGTGTAAAGCGAAACGTTGTTTTGGATCTTCACATTTTTTCCGAGAACCACTTCCGGGCTTATCACCACGTTCTGCCCGATATTGCAGTTCTCCCCAATGGTGCATTTCGTCATTATGTGTGAAAAATGCCAAACTTTTGTACCCTTGCCGATGTTACATCCTTCATCGATCACTGCTGTTTCGTGAGCGAAATATTCTTTTTCCATTTTTACTTATTTTTGTTCAAGTTTAGCATTTAAAAAAAACATAACCAATAATTTCAAAAAATGAAGCGATCCTTTTTTAAACGGTTCCACGAAGAACAACATACCGGTTTCAGCACACGCAGCGGAAACCAGGGTTCACGGCTCATGAACAAGGACGGAAGTTTCAACGTGGTGCGAAAAGGTATGCCTTTGCTCAGGCGGTTAGATCGTTTTCATGATATGATAACGATGCCATGGTCAACCTTCAACACCATCGTCATCATCTTTTATCTCCTCATCAATTTATTTTTTACTTCACTTTATTTGATGTTTGGTGTTGAAAGTTTAGGCGGTACGATCGCAACCTCACCCATCGATAAATTTTTTGAAGCATTCTTTTTTTCGTGTCAAACCTACACCACCGTTGGTTACGGAAGAGTGAACCCGATAGGGTTGCCTGCAAATATCATTGCATCCATAGAGTCGCTCACCGGTTTGATGTCGTTCGCACTGGCAACCGGTTTGATCTACGGAAGATTCTCCCGTCCGAATGCAAAAATTTTATACAGCGAAAATATGGTCATTGCTCCTTTTCAAAATGGAACTGCTTTGATGTTTCGGATTGCCAATGCACGGAAAAATCAATTGATCGAATGTGAAGCTTCCTTATTGATGAGTTTTATAGAACCCGAAACCCAGATAAGAAAATTTTTACCGCTCACACTCGAATACAACAAGGTGACCGGCCTTGCCATGAGCTGGACCATTGTTCACCCGATAAATGAGAACAGCCCGCTGAGCGGACTTGGTCCGGCCGACCTCAATGAAGTTGATTCCGAATTTATTTTCATGTTCAAGGCATTTGACGACACCTATGCACAAACGATCCATGCACGCTATTCCTATTCACATAAAGAACTGATCTGGGGAGCAAAATTCAACCCTGCGTTTCACAGTGATAAAAATTCAAACGCCACCATTCTCGAATTGGATAAACTCGGAAGCTACGAAAAAGTGGAATTGCCTTTGGTCTTGCAAAAAGCTTCTTCGGAGTAGCGGTCAGACGCGTGTCGCCTGAAAAAAGGGTAAGCAGTAATCGGTAATCAGTAATCAGTTAGTGAACTTACTTTTATATGCTCACTCTAAAATTAACTTTTTGTAGATTTCCGATTACCTAATCAACCGGTCCACATTTATTGATTACCGTTTACCGATTACAATTTACTGATCACCGTTTACTGATTACCGATCACCGATAACTTAATCAACCGATCACTATTTTCTAAGATGTCAACCACCCGTCACTTCTCGACTCGATAAACCGCTTCGCGGCACTCGAAGTGACTAACCAATGTGCCCGTAACTATACACTTACTTTAATTAACACGCCACCTTATTCACATTGGTGCACTATGCATTTCCGTTTCTTCCAAGAATCAATCGTAAACTTGTATTCTCAAGTTAAAAATTCATCAGATCATGATCACCTATAAAAATCTTTTTCGTTTGATACCCTTTGCAACCCTTGGTTTTTTAAGTAACAAAGCGGATGCACAATGGCACGATGCCATCGGGAATATTGATGATGCCGTAGCACGATCAGCTTATTTCAACGACCTCTGTTTTCTGAATCCCGAATACGGATTTGCAGTGGGAAATGGTTCTACCATTTTAAAATTCGATGGAATGGACTGGAGAAAACAACCCGTTCCCGAAAATGCGGCTCCAACTTTCTTTTCCATCAGCATGACTCCCGATACTTCAGGTTGGATCGTTGGTGAAGGTGCTACCTTCTACCGGTACAACAAACAAAATAATACCTGGAAATATTTTATGGATGTGGAGATCGACAAAAAAGATTTCGACAAAAAAAATAAACCGACCATTGACGTGAGAAGCGTTTACACACTTGCTGAAAATAAAGCCTGGGCGGTTTCTTCGGGCGATAATATTTTTTGCTTCAACGGAAAGAAATGGACCCGAACTAATTGCCCGAACGTTTCCGATCAATTGTATTCGGTAACTTTCATCAATGATATCGGTTGGGCAGTTGGCGAAAATGGAACGATCATCAAATTTGAAGAGTACAAATGGAAAAAAGTGGAATCACCTACCACCAATAAATTGCGTTCCGTTCATTTCGAAAGTGCCGAACTTGGTTTCGCTGCGGGCGATAACGGAACTCTTTTGAAATATGAGAATGGAAAATGGAGCCAGGTAAATTTTAACTTCACACTACCTGAAAATATCAAACTTCGCAGTGTTTACGCTTTGAGCGATAAACAGGCCTGGGTTGTTGGCGATAAAGGAATCGTTCTTTGTTACAACGGAAAAGAATGGAATATGTGCAAGGAAAAAACTTCGAATGGTATTCTTACCAAAATCTGGTTTACCACTGCCGGCACCGGTTGGGCCTGCGGGCAAAATTCTTTTTTGAATTTCGAAGCGGCCGCCATTGATGATGAAATGAACAACCGCGCGGCAAGCGAACAAAAAGATCCACCGGTTCACCAGGCATCGCTTGTCAAATAAATTGTATTCCGTAAAATCGTAATTACGTAATTGTGATTTTCGAAATTCATTGAAACCGGTGCGCTGATTTCCTCAACTCTTCCGGGGAAAGATTCTTGAAATAGCATTTTAATCATCTAATTTTAAAATCTTCTTTAGATTAGCATTCACTATTTTTATTTTATTGTCTTCTATTAGTCCGATCCTGCCTACAATAATATCTTTATCAAGGGTTGCTAATTTCGAAAGCCGGATGAGTGAAACTTTCTTCAATCCATTCATTGGTGAAGCTTGTATTAAAATATCCGTTGATTCTTTCCATTGGGTTTGTGTCGTTATAAAAGTGACCGTGACATCCAATTCACTTGCCGAAAGTACCAATGCGGGACGAAGTTTACTGCCCGTAAGATCACTAAAAGGAAAAGGGACAAGAATAATATCCCCTTTTTTCATTTGTAAGTTTCTTTCACGTCATTCACCGTATACAGGTTTTCTTCTTCACTAAGAAATTCGAATGCCTTCGAATCAACCGTGAGTTTTTGAATTCCTTGTTGAAGAATTTCTTCTTCATATTTTTTCATGATAAAATCTGCATAATCTGCAATTTCAATCGCCTTGTCATTCGGAAGTTTTGAAATTGCCGCGAGAGTGCGTTGTATGAT
>JBIOHI010000197.1:0-4040 GCA_044448845.1 Bacteroidia bacterium | reverse complement strand
TTACAATCGTGTTACGGATACGTGTATTCCCGAGGAAGAAGCTTTCCGCAGATTGCAAAAACATATTCATAAGATATGGAAAGATGCCGATAATGCAGGCGAACGATTTTTCCCGCACGAATACATGTATAAAATGTTGCTTTCGGGTGACCTGAAACAATATTACGAGATCGATCCGAAAGACAGCTGGATGTTGGCTGCTGCCGAAAAAAACGTTCCGATAGTGGTGCCGGGATGGGAAGATTCAACGATGGGAAATATTTTCGCATCCTATGTTATTAAAAATGAATTGAAATCTTCCACTATGAAAAGCGGAATCGAATACATGGTTTGGCTTGCAGATTGGTATCGTAAGAATTCGAGTGGAAAAGGCGTTGGATTCTTCCAGATCGGAGGCGGAATTGCCGGTGATTTTCCGATATGCGTGGTTCCCATGATGTACCAGGATCTCGAATGGCATGACGTTCCGTTCTGGAGTTATTTCTGCCAGATATCTGATTCGACAACCTCTTACGGTTCTTACTCCGGTGCTGTTCCCAATGAAAAGATCACCTGGGGAAAATTGGATATCCATACCCCGAAATTCATTGTGGAAAGTGATGCAACCATTGTTGCACCTTTGATCTTTGCGTGGATATTGGGGTGGTGATTTTAAAATAAAATAAGTAGGCAGTGGCAGGAGGCAGTAATCGGTAATCGGTTATCGGTAATCGGTAATTGGTAATTAATAAAAAGTAAACAGGAAAACTTTAAATTTTAAATCTCAAACTTTAAATAGTACGCAGTACAAGGTTTGCTTTAATCCGCATCTTTCTTTATTCTTGAAACAATGAACCTGAAAAATCTTTTCATTGCTTCACTCGTTGCCATCACCATTTCCGCGGTGATTCATGCCCTGAATGCATACGAAATCATTTCCCTGGATTTTTATTCACTGATCTCACTTCGGGTTGTTACTGTTTTAATACTGGTTTATTATTCCATTAAAAAACATTCGCTCACTGCCTGGATATTTGTTTCCATGATCATCGGAATTGAAGTTGGTTATGACCTGAAAGAATTCGCCATTTCTTTAAAAATCTTAAGTGATATTTTTCTGCGACTGATAAAAACCATCATCGCTCCACTCCTTTTCTCAACGCTGGTTGTGGGGATCGCAAGCCATTCAAATTTGAAGCAGGTTGGCAGAATGGGCTGGAAATCCATCGTGTTTTTCGAGATCATCACCACCATCGCGTTGTTCATCGGTTTGGTTGCTATCAACATTTCGAATGCCGGTGTGGGAACGACTGTAGTAGCTCAACAAAACCAGGTTGAAAAAGCACATACCATTCTTGAACAAAAACAATCGCACAATTTCATCCTCGATATTTTCCCGGAGAACATTGCCAAATCCATTGCCGATAACCAGGTATTGCAGGTAGTGGTTTTTTCTATTTTGTTTGGAATTGCACTCGCCATGCTGAAAGATAAAAAGAAGAAACCCGTGTTGGAATTCTTTGAAAGTATGAGTGAAGTGATGTTCAAGTTCACGGATATTGTGATGTGGTTCGCTCCGTTCGCGGTTGGCGGAGCCATTGCATTTGCCGTGGCTTCCATGGGATTGGATATTTTGAAAAACTTAATGCTGCTGGTGGTTACCGTCTATATTTCCATGATCGTATTAATTATCGTTGTACTTGTACCGGTAGGAATCATAGTAAAACTTCCGTTCCGAAAATTTATCAATGCTGTTACCGAACCGGTTTCTATTGCTTTTGCAACTGCCAGTTCGGAAGCGGCATTGCCCAAGGCGATGGAAAATATGATCGAAATGAATATTCCTAAAAAGGTGGTCGCTTTTGTTTTACCCACCGGGTACAGTTTTAATTTAATAGGAACTACGTTGTATCTTTCGTTGGTATCAGTTTTCGTAGCACAATCCTGCGGGTTGAATCTCTCCATTTCACAACAAATTCAAATGTGCCTGATATTGATGTTAACATCCAAAGGTGTTGCCGGGGTGAGAGGTTCAGCGTTCCTGATTTTGGTAAGCACCGTTTCGGCACTCGGCCTTGACCCGCAAAAAGCCTTTGCGGTTCTCGCTATTGACGCCTTATTGGATATGGCACGTTCGGCAGTGAATGTGCTTGGAAACTGCCTGGCAACTTTTGTTGTTGCGAAATGGGAAAAAGAAATTTAATTTTGGTTCAGGTAAAAATCTGTCAAACATTATTTATTTTAGCGCACAGAGAATTATTTTGAATGTTAAATCCAAGGAAATGAAAAAAAATATACGCGGCTTATTGCTGATCTTTTTATTGATGATAGTTGCGCAAACAAAAGTGAATGCGCAGCAAAAACTTATTCATTACTGGCATTTCAATAACCTGCTGAGCCCAGCGATAACACCGGTGAATCCTGCAACCCTTCCGGCCATCAAGGCAGGATATTCATCGCTCGATACGAACAAATCTTTCATCTACTACAAAACACTTCCAGGAACCTCTTCAGCGTATCAAACCTACTACGATGCCACCACGGGCGATACCGTGAATTCAAGAAAATCGCAGGCTGCAGGAAATTGCATGAGGACCCGCAATCCAAGCGATTCGATGCAACTGGTTTTTAATATTCCCACCACTTCTTATCAAAATATTACCATAAAATACGAAGTACAACGGTCGGGTGCGGTTACCGGTTCGCCCGCTCATTTTTACGATTACAGTATCGACAGCGGAACTACATGGAGAACGTTTGGACTCACTGCCACAACGGATTCTACCGGTTACGGTGCATGGACATTTTGCAACACCTCCATAGCCGATCTGGAATCATTTAACAATAAAAGATTATTATTCCGGATACGATTTGCAGGACCCACCAATTTTGGGACCATAGGTTTCAATAAGATCGATAATTTCACGATCGAAGGCGACACTTTCGTTTCGATGAATCCTCCGCTTTATAATATCATCCAGATCAATCACACGAATCCGATCACCGGTTCCCCGGATTCATTGAATGCTAAAGCAACGGTTCGAGGAGTGGTATATGGCTTCAATCAAAAGACCACAGCCAATGGTTACCAGTTTTGCATCAAGGATCAAACAGGTGCGATCACTATTTTTCATGCCACAAAAAATTACGGTTACACCGTTTCGGAAGGAGACAGTGTGCAGGTGAACGGAACCGTTTCTGTTTTCCGCGGATTGACCGAGATTGTTCCCGACAGTATCATCCGGCTGGCCAATGGAAGAACCTTGGCTTCGCCAACTTTGGTTACACAGCTTAATCAAACTAATGAAAGTAATTTGGTGAAAATTTCCAACCTGGTTTTTTATAACAATCCCATTGCAAATTTCTGGTGGCCTACCAACGATACCACCTTTATTTGTCATACGCTTGGACAAAACGATACCGTCACTTTGCATATTTTACCAACGAGTGGAATTGCAGGAACACCGCTGCCAATTACAACCACCTTTTCGGTGACCGGGCTCGAAACACAGGTCAGTTCAAGCTTGACAGCACCTTTTGCATCTAACGGCTATCAAATTCTTCCCCGGTATGCAGCCGATGTGGTAAACGGAGTTACTTTACCTGATGTAGTTTCAAATGTCAGCGTTTCATCTTTGAGCTCCACTTCATTAAGCATTTCCTGGAACAAGCCGGCAACATACGTGGACAGCACGATGTCAACCCTCATGTTTTTAAAATCGGGAAGCATGCTTAACACGGGAGTGCCTAATAAAAAATATTCATCTTACTTAGCTGATCCTAATTTTGCAGGTACCGGAACTTTATTTCAATATGACTCCCTGGCAAGATGCATGATGAATTCCGACAGCAATTATGTGAATATTTCCGGGTTGAACCAGGGCATCACTTATTACGCTACCATTTTCGTTGTGAGAAAAAATGACTCCACTTATTCCTTACCGGTTTCAGTTCCAGCATCCACACTTAGTACACAACCCATGCCTGTTACCTCGTTGCTTATGACCGGACAGACCGGCACGAGTGCGAAGATCACATGGACAAAACCGGCAGTGTATAAT
>JBIOHI010000196.1:0-4128 GCA_044448845.1 Bacteroidia bacterium | reverse complement strand
GCTTTACCATGCATGGGCAGCTTCGATTTTACAAGCTTAGCTCCGAAAAATTCCCCGATTCCCTGATGTCCTAAACACACACCAAGGATTGGCTTTGTACCTTGACAAGTTGAAATAATTCTCATCAGCGCCCCTGAGTCTTTTGGCGTTTTTGGCCCGGGCGAAATAATGATAGCATCACTCTCCGTCAAATTTATTTCTGACAGATCGGTTTCATCATTTCTTTTTACCGTGCAATCGGCTCCGCACAGCTCAATATAATCCTTGAGCATATAAGTGAATGAATCATAATTGTCGAGCAGGAATATTTTCACTTTAGAGCTTTTTCAATCATTTTTAAAACTTTCTTTGTAGTTATTGATTGGATGCTGTCAACTGCCCGGTATTTTGTTCTCAACACTGCTTCACTATTATTTTCCGAAATCAACTCATCCATCTTCTCCGGAAAAACAAAATGCAAATAAGGCGAGATAATAGAAGGATAAGGAGCAAACCTACCGAAATGCCGGCCATTCAAAATGCAAACAGTCCTCACATCAAAACATGCCGCAATATGAAGAGCAACCGAATCATTTGACAGTAAAAACCCGGCATTTGAAATTTCACGGATCAACTCATGCAGATTAGTTTTTCCGCACAGATTGACAGGTCTTGCTGCTATACATTTTTCAATAATTTCATCTGCAATCTTACTATCAGAATGCGCTCCAAAAATCTTTATCTCCAAATTGTAATTTGTCTTCAGTTGATCTGCGACCTCTGCAAATCCTCCCGGATCCCATCGTTTCTGTTCTTCACCGGCACCGGGAAAAAGAACAGCATAAGGATGCTCCGGTTTCATTTTAGGAACATTTGCAAGCTGCGGTTTGACACGAAGGATCTCTTCTCCGGTGAATTCTCCGACAATCATTTTGTTTTTTTCAAACTCAAAATCAACCTTTGAATTCTTATTCAGTAACCTGGTGTAAACGGCATCACCCAGTTTTTTTAAATGGAAATTCTCATTGGCATCATCTCCCCGGCTCCCGATCCTCTGCGAAGCCTGCGTTGCAAGAATTACCAAATCACCGGTAATTAACTCTCTTGAAAAAGTTGGCTGAAATGCCACTTCGAAACCTTTCGAATTTATTTCCTTTAGAATATTGTTACGGTAATCTCTTTCGGTAATGAATTTCCTTTTATCGATCCAGAAAAACTCATCCACATTGAATTTATCCAGGTCTTCTGCCAGTTCTTTCCAGATCATATTTCCGCAAAGAGTGATTCTGTAACCGGAGAATTTTTTACTCCTGCGAATGTCTTCCAAAAAATTCCGAAACAATAAATAATCCCCTATTGCATCTAATTTTACAATGAGGAGTGTCTTAGGTTGGATTTTATTTTTCAGCCCCTGCAAAATGATACTGTCACGGATAAAAATCCCGAGAGATCTAAAAAACTGCCTTAAGCGGATCGGTTTATTCATTGTAAATGCAAAACAAAAAAAATCCCGAATCAAATCGGGATTTTTTTTTACTTTTATGTTCAACTATTCGAATCCTGATTTTCATGTAGCGTTTCCTCACCTGCTGCAGGCTGATTTTGAGCCGGCTTCGGAAGCAACACTTTTCGGGATAATTTATACTTGCCCGTTTTCTTATCAATATCGAGGAGTTTTACTTTTACCATTTCACCCGACTGAAATACTCCTTCCATGCTTGGCAAACGTTTCCACGAGATCTCAGAAATGTGCAGCAATCCTTCTTTTCCCGGCAGGAATTCGATGAAGGCACCAAAATCCATGATGTTCTTTACTTTGCCTTCATACACCGAGCCGACTTCCGGAACTGAAACAATTCCCTTGATGATGTCGATCGCTTTGCGCATGGCTTCCGCATTATTCGAAGCAACTTCCACAATGCCGGTTTCACCTACTTCAGTAATTGAAATGGTAGTACCGGTATCTTTTTGAATTCCCTGGATAACTTTACCTCCCGGCCCGATCACCGCCCCGATAAATTCTTTATTGATAATTAACGTCTCGATTCTTGGAGCATGAGGTTTATAGTCATCGTTCGGTTTCGAGATCGTTTTATTCATTTCATTCATGATATGTAAACGACCTTTCTTAGCCTGCACCAACGCCTCTTCCACCATTTCCCATTTCAGGCCATTGATCTTGATATCCATCTGGCAAGCGGTGATTCCTTTTTCAGTTCCCACCACTTTAAAATCCATATCCCCGAGATGATCTTCATCACCGAGGATATCGGTGAGGATCGCATATTTTCCGGTTTTCTCATCAGAGATCAAACCCATGGCAACACCCGAAACGGCACTTTTTATTTTTATTCCCGCATCCATCAATGCCATTGAACCGGCACAAACGGTAGCCATTGAAGAAGATCCATTTGATTCCAGGATATCCGAAACAATTCTTACTGTGTAAGGATTCTCCTGAATACCCGGCAACACTCTTTTCAATCCCCGTAACGCAAGATTTCCGTGCCCGATCTCCCTTCTTCCGGGTCCCCGGTTCGGTTTTACTTCACCGGTTGAAAAGGAAGGGAAATTATAATGCAACAGAATTTTCGCGTAACCTTCATTCATCGGGCTGTCGAGTAATTGTTCGTCCAGTTTGGTGCCCAATGTGATGGTCGTGAGCGATTGTGTTTCACCGCGTGTGAAAACTGCCGATCCATGCGCAGCAGGAAGGTAATTTACTTCCGACCATATCGGGCGAACCTCATCCAGTTTTCTTCCATCGAGGCGCGAACGGTCATTCAATATCATGGCACGAACAGCATCGTATTCCACGTGATGAAAATATTTATTGATCAAGAATTTATCCGCTTCCACTTCCGATCCTTCGGGATAAAAAGTATTCACGAATTCTTCGCGGATAGCTTTGAATGCTTTGGCACGATCATTTTTTGCTGAAGCCGATTTAGCAACTGCATAAATTTTATCGTATGCAAAATCACGGATCTGTTTTTCGAGGTTCTCATCTTTTCTCTCGTGGGCATATTCACGTGTCGGCTTGCGGCCGCCAAGCATTTCGCACAATTCCCATTGTGCCTTGCATTGCAACTTGATGGCTTCATGTGCCAACTTTAATGCTTCCAACATATCGGCTTCATTCACTTCTCCGCATTCGCCTTCCACCATGTTCAAATCGTGTTCGGTACCTGCAACAATAAGGTCGATATCCGCTTTTTCCTGTTCATCTTTAAAGGGATTGATCTTGAATACACCATTGATACGGGCAATCCGAACTTCCGAGATTGGCCCGTTGAACGGAATATCGCTCATCATCAAGGCAGATGAAGCGGCAAGTCCGATTAAACAATCCGGCATCAGGTTCAGATCCGAAGAAATCAAAGTGATCATGACTTGTGTATCCGCGTGAAAATCCTCAGGGAAAAGCGGGCGCAACGTGCGATCGATGATGCGGCAGTTCAATATCTCATAATCGGATAATCTCGCTTCGCGTTTATGAAAGCTTCCGGGTATCCTTCCCACTGCGGCAAATTTTTCCTGGTAATCAACCGTGAGCGGCATGAAATCCACGTCTTCTTTCGCCTCCTGGGCAGCAACCACAGTTGCCAGCAACATGGTATCACCCATTCTAACGACCACTGAACCATCGGCCTGCTTGGCTAATTTTCCTGTTTCAATCGAAATGGTACGTCCGTCACCCAGATCAAATGTTTTAGTTATTCCTAAATTCGACATATAGTTTTAAAATAATGAAAGCAGGACGAAGTTGTCCTGCCGGTGTTTAAAAAATTTATTTCTGAAAAAAGTGAAATAAGAACGGATGCCTGAAAGAAGCCATTTTATTTTCTGATTTCAAGTTCCTTGATGATCGCCCTGTAACGAAAAACATCCGTCTTCATCAGGTAATCGAGCAATGAACGCCTTTTACCAACAAGCCTCACGAGGCTGGTCTCAGCCGAATGATCTTTTTTGTTGTTTTGCAAATGTTCTGAGATGTGGTTGATGCGGTGAGTGAACAGCGCGATCTGACTCTCAGCTGAGCCGGTGTCGGTTTTCGTCCTGGCTTTACCGTACTTTTCGAAGATGCCTTGCTTCTTCTATGTGGTCAAATTCATGTGTTTAATTAATTTATATGTTAAATGATAAATG
>JBIOHI010000195.1:0-4179 GCA_044448845.1 Bacteroidia bacterium | reverse complement strand
GTCCGCGACCGTTCACTGTTCCGCTTTTTTATAAAATAGCCCGAAGTGATCCCCGGAATATTGTGGCGATGCAAAAGATCGTTCACTCGGTCACCACGTTTTTATTGGTTTTTGTACTTTTATTATTTTTCGAAAAAGCTATTTCAGGTTATTTGCTGGTGGCCGGGATCTACCTGCTCATGTCGTGGTGGAATATTTTCGGCTGGACCTTCCTCCTGCTTTCGGAATCATTATCCATGTCGCTGATGTTTTGCTGGCTCGCTTCCTTTCTTTTACTCTTCAAAAAGCCAACGCGGATAGTTCTTTTGGTTCACACGGTGATCGTACTTCTTTTTTCTTTCACACGCGATTCGTGGCCGTATATTTTGATCGCATTTTACTTTCTGAATCTTTTTATATTTTATTTTTTGCAAAAAGAAATGTTGCGGAAGACGCTTTTTTTATTGGTTTTCAGTGTAGTCCTGTTTTTCGTTCAAAAGCAGACCGCACAAGCGGGTGACCGGTACCGATTGCCGATCATCAACTCCATCATCATCCGGATTTTGCCGGTTCCCGAATACCTCAACTGGTTCACCGATCACGGGATGCCCTGTGCTGAGCGGTTGAAAAAAGATTTCTCACACGTTAATTTTTACGATACCACCGTCAACCTCGTTTTTAGTTTGTATTCCGATTCTTCCTACCGGGTTTTTCACGAATGGGTTTCAGGAAAAGGGCAAAAAACGTATATCACTTTCTTGCTCACACATCCCCGGTACTTTTTTTTATTGGATGAAAGCAGCAAAAATACCGAACGGGTTTTGAGTTATAATCTCAGCTATGCAGCTAATGCCAGGGGATATTCCTATGCGGTATATAAACTGTTCCCGGTTTTTAACTGGGCCTTTGTATTGATCTTGTTTGTTATTGCGGGATTTGTAAAACGGTGGAAAGAATACTCCGTTTATTTTCTATGGGTAGTGTTTGCAGTGTTTACTTTAAATGCTCTTCTTTCCTACAATGCCGATGCCTTTGAGGTAGAAAGACACCTGCTTGTAACACAAATCATCATTCAGTTCATGGGCATTATTTCGGTGGCGTTGCTATTAGACCACATCAATTGGAAACGATTTGGAATTTAGCGGTCTGTTCCCGGGAAAAATCACCTGTTTCTATTTCAACAATTTGAAAACATAATGATGTTTCCAGGGAAAAGAAGGTCGAACAAAACCTTCAAACGAAATTTTGAGTCCCTGTTTCTCAAATTCTTTTTTATACTGTTTGTAGGAACGAAAATTCAGCGGAATGGGAACTCCTTTTTTCATTTTGTTGAAGACGAGGTCTTCCAAAGAAACAAAAAACCGGTCGATCGGGTTGTGGTACATTTCTTCTACAAGAAGGATGGAACCACCTGGTTTTACAATACGTTTCAGCTCACTTAAAAAATATTCCGGGTCGGGAGTGTGGTGCATCACAGCCGAGGCAATAGCGTGATCGAAGGTTCCGTCATTGAAAGGGATTTTATCCCCGTCATATTTCTGAAAGAAGATATTCGGAAATTCTTTTAAAATAGTTTTATCAAAATTCTGATCTTCGATCACGTCAATTCCCGTGATCTTTAATCCCGGGACCATTTCGCTCAGCCTTTCAGCGAGGTACATATTTCCTGCACCAAAATCAAGAATGTTGGAATCAGGGTTATCGATCAATTTCGAAATGGATTCAGCAATGGCAATAGAACGTTTTCGGGAAAGTTTTTTATAAAAAGCGAGGTTGGCTATGAACATTTTTAGAAATTAATTTTTTCTTCAATGAGGTATTCGGGACGGTTTTTCACCTCATCCAATATATTTCCGATGTATTCACCGGCCACCCCGATGGTGACGAGCTGGATGCCTCCGAAGAAAATAACGATGATGACGGTAGATGCCCAACCTTTTATGAGAGGCAATCCGAGCGCCTGCTGAATGAAAACCCAAACCATCAGGAGCAACCCGATGAGGATGCTTATGAAACCAATGGTAAGCGAGATCTTCAAAGGTTTTTTTGAAAAATAAAAAATGGCAACGAATGCCAGTTTCATCATTTTGCCAAGCGGGTATTTTGTTTTCCCTTTGGAACGGGCCGAACGGGTATAAGAAATGGATTCCTGTTTGAAGCCCATCCAACTGATGAGCCCGCGGATGTATTTATTTTTTTCGGGGAAGGAATTGAATGCATTAATCACTTTGCGGTCGATCATCCTGAAATCACCGGTGTCGATATTGAGGTTCACATCCGAAAGATTATTGAGCAGCCGGTAAAAGATCCTGGCCGTAATCTTTTTGAAAAAACTTTCCCCTTCGCGTTTTTCTCTAACCCCGTTCACCACGTTGCAATTCTTCTCCACCGAAAGCTTGTACATTGTTTCAAACAACTCGGGTGGATCCTGCAGGTCGGCATCAATAATAAAAGCCACATCGCCCTTGCAGTTTGCCAGTCCTGCCGTTACAGCCGCCTGGTGACCGAAGTTGCGTGAGAAATTAAGGATCCTGACCGAAGAATTTTCGGCAGCAAAATTTTTAAGAATGAACAAAGTGGCATCCCGGCTGCCGTCATTGATAAAGATAATTTCATGCCCGTTGTTCCAGCCTCCTTCCACCGAACTCTTCACACGATGAAAAGTTTCGGCAACGATCTCCTGTTCGTTGAAACAGGGAATGATAACGGAGACGAAGGGAGCTGTCATTATTTAATTACTGGTGCAATAATAATGGATATGATTTTAACCTGAATCATAAAACTTAAATTATCTGATAAATAACGATTTTGTAATAAATTTCTTTGTATAATTGAACCTTGAGAATTTATAAAAAATGAAGGTTGTAATTTTTGCCGGAGGATTAGGCACAAGGCTTAGTGAAGAGACAGATACTAAGCCAAAACCAATGGTTGAAATTGGAGGCAGACCGATATTATGGCACATCATGAAATTGTTTTCTTATTACGGTTATAATGATTTCATAATTTGTGCTGGCTATAAAGGATACATCATCAAAGAGTATTTTTATAATTATTTTTTACATCATTCTTCTATCACTGTAAATCTTAAGGATAATTCAATCCAATATCATGATTCGAATTCAGAACCCTGGAAAGTAACAATTGTTGATACCGGTGTAAACTCGATGACAGGCGGACGTCTAAAAAGGATACAGAAATATATAGGAGAAGAAACTTTCTTACTCACATATGGTGACGGAGTGGGTAATATCAATATTTCCGAGTTGGTAAATCAGCATAAAAAATTAGGTAAACAGGCAACATTAACCAGTGTTCAACCATTCGGCAGATTTGGATTGCTTAATCTGGATGAAAATAATTTTGTTTCAAGTTTTGTGGAGAAGCCGAAGGGTGATGGAGGATGGATCAATGCCGGCTTTTTTGTTCTTGAACCTTCGGTATTTGATCTTCTAAAAGATGACAATACAATTTGGGAGCGAGAACCTCTCGAAATGCTTGCCAAAAAATCACAATTAATTGCGTATAAACACAATGGTTTTTGGAAACCAATGGATACTTTGCGAGATAAAAATGATCTGAATGAAATGTGGATTTCAGGAAATGCAGATTGGAAGGTTTGGAATTAATGAAATGAGATTTGAATAAATTTATTACAAAAACATATAAAAATAAAAAGGTACTCATAACCGGGAATACCGGATTTAAGGGTTCATGGTTAAGCATAATACTTTTAGAAATGGGTGCTGAAGTCTTTGGATATGCACTTCCCCCCAAACATGAACGAGATAATTTCACAAGATCTAAATTAATGTCAAAGCATCGCCAATTAAATGCCGACATTCGGGATAAAAACACATTGATAAAATATATTAATGAAGTAAGGCCCGACTTTGTTTTTCATCTTGCGGCACAAGCAATCGTTTTAGATTCGTATAGAAACCCGTCAGAGACTTTCGAAACGAATTTAATGGGCACGGTTAATTTTTTTGAAGCGGTAAGACAATGTGATTCAGTAAAAGTGGCAATCAACGTTACCAGTGATAAATGCTATGACAACAAAGAGTGGATTTGGGGATACCGGGAGAATGATCCGATGGGAGGCAAAGATCCATACAGCGCTTCCAAAGGTTGTGCGGAAATAATAACTTCAGCTTATCTGAATTCATTTTTTAAAGACAATAGTTGTCATATTGCCTC
>JBIOHI010000194.1:0-4187 GCA_044448845.1 Bacteroidia bacterium | reverse complement strand
TATTATTCGGGGCCGGGGCAGGAGCCGGGTCCGAACTTTTGCTGCACGAATTAACAATAACAAGTCCGAGCATACAGGACAAAATTGCAATAGTGAAAACTTTTTTCATGATAACCTTGTTTAAATTTGTTGCCAAATTAATTACTTAAACAGTTAAAACAAAATTAACTTTTAAAAAACCTTTTGATAACAGGAATGAGTATGGCGGGATCGGCTGTTTCAAACGGGTGTGAAGTGTCGGGCAACACGCATAGTTGGGCGCGTGGTATCTTTTTGTAAACATCAACGGTTTGATCCAGCCCCGAAGTGAGGTCCTTATCGCCAACGGCCAGCAAAACAGGGAAACTCATTTTTTTCAAATCCTCATCGTGAAGCATGATACCCTTGGTGAGGTTCATCATCATATCTTCGGTGCTCTTCAACACGTTCTTCCACATTTCGAGCCCATGTATCATCATCAGGTTGTTGGCAAAGGAGGGTACTTTCAACAATATGTTTTCGGCATTCAGCAACGCAACTTCCTTTTGCGCATCAGGAAGTTCCCATTTGAATTTCACATTCAGCGTGAATATCTTCTCCACCCTTTCGGGGTGAAGGTGCGTAAAGAACAAGGCCGCATAACCGCCCATGCTGAAACCAAAGAGGTTGATCTTTTCGATTTTTTTTTCGTTGAGATAATTCAAAATATCATTGGCGAACACTTCGAATGAGTAACCGGCAACCGGGAACATCATTCCCCCGTGACCTGAGAAACTGATCGCGTCCACTTCAAATTCATCACTGAACTGAGGCAGGATCGGATCGAACTGATGTTTGCTCGACAATGCACCGTGAAGAAAAAGGATTTTTTTCATCTTGTCGTTTTTTTGTGGTTAACAATTTCACAGCAGAATTAAACTATTTTTAGTATTTATGTATCTATAATTTCATTTCATTTGCAAAGATTCAACAATTTCATTTTTAAATAATATGAGGAACCTCAGAGGGTATGTGTTATTTTTTATGGTGTTCGGCATTCACATGTTGAATGCGCAGCAACGTTTTCCAAATCAGCAACGGGATCCCGATCAGCAAAGACCGGCAGAGCAGCAAAACCCGGCAGTCAGGGCGGAAGCCACGGTTCAGAAGCTGGATGACAAGATCAAATTCGACAAACGCGAAAAAGATTCGATGCTGGTCATTTTCAAAAATTTTTATGATGAGGTGGAACTTTACCGGAGTGAGGGAAACAAGGAAGTGCTGAAAGTGCTCGCTCAGAAACGGGATCAGAAAGTGAAAGAGCTTTTATCCGAAAAGAAATATGAAATGTATGTGGCCACCATGGAAGAAATTCGTGCCCAGCGCCAAAAACGAATGCAGGATGGCCAGCAAAATCAGCAACGCCCGCGGAGAACGGGTGGTGGAGGGATGGGAGGAATGAGGCAACCGGGGTTTTAATTAACTGAATGAATTTATTTTTAAGAACTTCAAAATTATTTTCTTCGATCATACTGATCGTTTGTTTTTCCTTTACCCCGAAAATCAGCTTTGCGCAAAAGGCAACCGTAACCGGGAAATTTATTGATGCAAAAACAAAAGCCCCGCTTCAAAGTGTGGGTTTGATGCTGAAAAACCAGGTTGATTCCACCAAATTTTATGATGCAATTACCGATGCATCGGGGAAATTCGAGTTGAAGAATATTCCATTCGGTAAATACAAACTGAAAACATTTTCGGTGGGTTATAAAAAGATTGATAAGGAAGTGATCGTAGATCAGGCCGAAGTAAAGATCGGTATTATCCGGTTCGAGCAAAGCGTGAACAAACTTTCGGCTGTCACCATTGAAGAACAGGCCGTGCGCACGGTACAAAAAAATGATACCACCGAATACAACGCGAATGCCTATAAAGTTAATAAAGATGCAACTACCGGAGACCTGGTGACCAAAATGCCGGGGGTTACCACCGATGGCGGAGTAGTGAAAGCACAGGGAGAGACCGTTCAAAAAGTTTTGATAGACGGTAAAGAATATTTTGGTGACGATGCGAACATTGCCTTGAAAAATATTCCGGCCGAAGTGGTTGACAAGATCCAGGTCTTCGACCGTATGAGCGACCAATCTTTCTTTACCGGCTTTGATGACGGCAACACAACAAAGACCATGAACATTCTCACCCGCAACGGAAAAAGCAACGGGATTTTCGGAAAAGTTTATGGCGGTTACGGAACTGATAATACTTATAATGGCGGGGGAAATCTGAATTTTTTCCAGGGCGCCCGCAGAATTTCCATCATCGGTTTAACGAATAACATCAACCAGCAGAATTTCTCAACCCAGGATCTGCTTGGTGTTACCGGTGGCGGTGGAGGCGGTGGAAGAGGCGGCCCCGGTGGTTTCGGGATGGGAAATTATGGGGGCGGAGGTGGTGGAAGCGGATTGAATAATTTCATCGTGGGAAATCAGAACGGGATCAATAAGACCAATTCGGTTGGATTGAATTACATCGATACCTGGGGAAAAAAAGTGAACGTGCAGGCGAGCTATTTTTTCAATGACGTTTCCAATACCACGGAAAATAGTTTGAACCGCACGTATTTCCGCGGTGATTCCACCACTCAACGATATGCGCAAAACAGCATCACTAACAGCGACAACCAGAATCACCGGTTCTCGCTGCGCCTCGAATACAACATCGACACGATGAATTCCATCATCTTTACTCCGCGTTTGAGTTTTCAGAATTATTCATCGAATTACACGTTGTATGGCGCCAATATTTTGCCGAATGGAAAAATGCTCAATCAAACTTCTGACGTTTCGAACAGCAACAATTCGGGTTACAGTTTTTCAAACAATCTTTTGTTGCGACACAAGTTCAAAAAAGCCGGCAGAACTATTTCTCTGAACATCGGGACGGATTATAATTCTAAAAATACCCAGACCGACCTGTCGGTGAAAAATGATTTTTATAAAAATGATACTTTGAATTCCGATTCTGCGGTATCTTCAGCTCAGCGGGCAAAAGTTTCATCACTCGGTTATAATGTTTCGCCTTCTCTGAATTATACCGAACCTTTAGGCAAAATGGCACAGATCATGGTGAATTATACCCCTTCTTATGCCGTTAATAATTACGATAAAGAAATGAATTTGAAAGACACATCTTCAGGTGAGTTTTCGAAATTCAACAACTCACTTTCCAATAAATATTCAAGTACCACCGCAGCCCAACGCGGTGGATTGAGTTTGCGGATGCGCACCGAAAAAGCCATCATGATGCTAGGGTTGAATTACCAGGTTGTGGATCTTTCGGGAAATGTTTCTTACCCGGTTGATACAACTACCACACGCACTTTTTCGAATCTCTTGCCCGGAGGAATGTTCATGTATAAATTTTCGAAGAACATCATGCTGCGGATGTTTTACCGCACTTCCATCAACACACCATCCATTTCACAACTTCAAACGGTGACCGACAATTCGAATCCGCTTCTGCTTTCAACAGGAAACCCGAACCTTGTGCAGGCTTATACCAATATGTTCGTGACCAGGTTTTCATTATCAACACCGGATAAAGGAAGAACATTTTTTATTTTCCTCAACGGAAATTACACCTCGAATTACATCGGGAATCAAACTTTGTTTTTAAATGACGGAGTTCAACTCAGCAGGCCGGTAAACCTCGATGGATATTACAATCTCAACTCGTATGTGACTTATGGTTTTGCCATCAAAAAATTAAAAAGCAATTTGAATCTGAATGCAGGTGTTTCGTACAATCGAACACCGGGAATGATAAACGATAAAACAAATTTTGCGAACACCACCGGGTTGAATTCTGGTTTCGTTCTTGGTTCCAATATTTCGGAGTTAGTTGATTTCACCATTTCGTATTCAGGAAATTATTACGTGGTGGACAACACCCTGCAATCGCAAACCAACAACAATTATTTTTACCATACAGCGATGGCGAAGGTGAATTTGCTTCCTTTCAAAAAAACGTTCATGAAAAATGTGGTTTTTACCACCGATTTCACGCAAAATTATTACACCGGCCTCGGCAATTCGTACAACCTCAATTATTATTTGTGGAACGGTGGTGTGGGATATAAATTCCTGAAGAACCAGGCAGCCGAATTTCGTTTGGTGGCTTTTGATATCTTAAATCAAAATAGCAACATCAGCAGAACGGTTGCAGTAAATTAT
>JBIOHI010000193.1:0-4220 GCA_044448845.1 Bacteroidia bacterium | reverse complement strand
TTATTATATTATTTAAAGAATTAGGTGTTTCATTAATTCCCGTATAAGTCATAGTACACAATCCTTTCACTTGTACCGGAGCCCATCTATCTATGGTTGTGCTGTCACCCAATTGACCAAAATAATTCCAGCCCCAAGCCCATACCGTGCCATCATTTTTAAGTGCAAGCGAATGAGAAAGTCCCGCTTTAACTTCAGTAACACCAGTAATCCCGCTCACCTGCACAGGAGCCCATTTATCTACGTTAGTTCCGTCACCTAATTCGCCATAGTTGTTCCAACCAAAGGCCCAAACTGTCCCGTCATTTTTCACTGCAAGCGAATGCTTTCCCCCTACAGCAATACCAATGATACCAGTAAGACCTTTCACCTTAATTGGTGTTGATCGATCTATGTTCGTACTATCACCTAATTGGCCATAGGTATTTAGACCCCAAGCCCACACTGTTCCGTCATTTTTTATTGCAAGTGAATGACCAATTCCTGCTGAAATTGCAGTTATGGCACTTAGTCCATTTATCCTTACCGGATTCCATCCATAACCATTTCCCCAAGCCCACACCGTGCTGTCACGTTTTAACGCAATGGAATAACCATCGCCACAGGCAACAGAAATAATACCAGTAAGAAAACCTATGTTGCCCGAACCATGAACTTGTACCGGAGTTTTTTTCAAGACATTTGTGCTGTCTCCAAGTTGGCCATAATTATTACCACCCCATGCCCATACAGTACTATCACTTTTTAATGCAAGAGCATGTTCAACATATTTTCCTGCAGCAATTGCAGTTATACCATTTAGAAAACCAACATTTCCGTTTCCATGAACCTGAACTGGTGAAAATCTGGAAGTGGTCGTGCTATCACCTATTTCATAAGAAAGATTTTCTCCCCATGTCCAGACACTACCACCAGTTAACAGTGCCATTGAAAAATAGCCCCCTGCAGCAAGAGCGGTTACGGATGAAATTGTGGCAACCCGTACAGGAAACGATCTATTAGTGCCAGTACTGCTGTCGCCCAATTGACCAGAAACATTGTACCCCCATGCTCTTGCGGTACCATCATAACACCTGGCAAGTGAATGGCTCGGACCTGCTGCAATTCGTTGAGCAAATCCCTGATTAAAGCTGCCAACTAAAAGTGCCACTGAAATGATCAACGTTGATTTTTTATTTTTCATGGTATTTAAAATTATTGATTTTTACCTACTCTGTTCAAGCTTTTCGGTATCGGCTTTTTTTATTAATGTATGTACAATAAAAATTTCTCGTATCTCCTTTGATCTGTAGTTTAAGACTTATTCTTTTAAAAAAAATATGCAGCTTAATTATCTTGAAATTTAAATAAGTATTCGTATACTCAAAGATCGGATTTTATTTCAGAAAAACAATCTGTTTAAATCCCGGTTTCCATTTTATTGAAACAAAACCTAAAACCCGGTTTCTATTGAATGCTCCACATTACATTGATTGCCGGGATACCAATAAAAGAATATTCTGAATTGAAAGTTCAAAATGATCCTTTCGGGGAATCCATGAGCCGGATGTTTTCGGGATTTATTATTTAAGCTTAAAATTGAACCGGATATTTGATGATCTTAAAATGATGAGATTAACCCCGGAAAGTTATTGACTATGTATAAAATTGGGCTATTTTGTTGTAAAATTGCAGATCAATGATCAACCGAAACCTCATTGCTTCCTGCGGAATGAATTGCGGGATATGCATTGCGCATCTGAAGAAAAATAATTCTTGCCCGGGATGCAGGGAAATCACCTCGGATTGCCCCAAAACCCGTCTCTCCTGCCAGATCAGAACCTGCCCCGAGCGCAATGGAAAATATTGTTTTGAATGCACTCAGTTTCCATGTGATAAATTAGAACGCTTAGACAAAAGATACCGGGCAAAATACGGCATGAGCGAAATTGAAAACCTGATCTTCATCCGCGATAACGGAATAAACGCATTTATGAAAAGTGAGCGAAGCAAATGGCAATCGGCCAAAGGAACCCTTTGCGTACACGACAAAAAATATTATTCCTGAATGACGCAGTAGTTATTAAAGATTTGATTAATAAAATTCCCCGTTGAAAAATCATTTGCATTTCTGAAATCAAGTAGTACTTTTACATTGCTTTTCATTTTATTATCCTAAACTAAATAAATGTAAGCGAATGGACTTTAAAAATTCTCTGAGGAAATCTATCTTTTCTCTGCTTGCAGTGCTTATTATTTCTTATGCAGCAAATGCAACCCCGATTTCGGGAACAAGGTCGGTCGGCCCTTCAGGATATTATTCCACCCTCACTTCCGCAATAAGTGATGCGGTAACCAACGGTGTGAATGGTGCCCTGGTACTGGAACTTACTTACGGGTACAACAGTGCATCTGAAACTTTTCCGATCGCCATTTCGAATATAACCGGTGCCAGCCCGACAAACACCATCACCATTCGACCGCAATCGGGCATTTCAGGATTAAGTATTACCAGCAGTAATTCAACCGCCACATTTGACTTGAATGGCGCTCAATATATTATTATAGACGGGCGTCCCGGGGGATATGGAGTAAAAGACCTTTCCATCAGCAACACCTCCTTATCGGGTGCTGCCATCCGGTTTATAAATGATGCGTGTTACAACACGATCATGTATGACACCATCAGCGGGGTGAATAATACCTTGACCGGTGGCGTGATCTTTTTTTCAACCAGTACGGGTTCGAGGGGAAATGACAGTAACATCATTAATAATTGTGATATTAAAGATGGTGCTACCTATCCAGAAGTAAGCATTTATTCACTCGGATCAGTTACTACTTCAGCTTTGTATAACAGCAACAATATTATTTCAAACTGCAACATTTACAATTTCTGGAAAGCAGGTGCCGAGTCTGATGCCTTCAAGATCGGGAATGGAAATACGGATTGGTATATCACCGGCAACAGTGTGTATCAGACCGCGGCCAGAACAGCCACTTCCGCTCATCAGCAATACATTATCAATTTAAACAATACTTCGGGAAATAATTTTGTGATCGGCAATAATTATTTTGGCGGAAGCGCACCAAACTGTGGCGGAACTGCATGGTCCGTAGCAAGCTCAGTAGGTTACCGTTTTACCGGAGCCTATTTCAATGTGGGTGCTGCCGCACCTTCTCTGTTCAGCAATAATACCTTTGCCAACTTTAATATTGCAAGCGGGGGAACTGCTTTCACATCCATTCCGGGTGTCTGGAGCGGAACTTATTTAGCAGGAGGTTTGATCAACATCATGGGAAACACTTTCGGAAGTACGACCGCAACCGGTTCCATCACCATCACAACAAGTATAACCGGAGATATTGTTTGTCCCATCGGATCTGTATTAACAACTGCCGGAGTAATAAATATAAAAAACAATAATTTCGGTGGCATCACTACCAACGGAACATCAACCTCCATCAGTTGCGGGATCAACCCGATCGGCATCACCACTGCTACCAATGTCACCTCCTATTACATCGACAGCAACGTGATCGGAAATTACCTACCGGATAACATCATCGCTTCCAATTCCGCCACAACCGGAACTCAAAGTGTTTACGGAATCATAAATACCAGTACAGCGAATCTCATCATCCGGAAAAACATCATCAGGAACCTGAAAAATAATTTTGCCGGAACTACCAATGGAGTCACACATGCCATAGGAAGCAACAACGGCATAGATACGGTCACCGGAAATCTAATTACCAATATTATTTCATTCTCTTCCAGCTCGAACGGAACAGGTTCCGCAGCAGTTTCCGGTATGCAGTTCAATCCTTCCACGAGCGGCAATGTGATCTCGAATAACGTCATAAAAAATTTAACAACGGCCAATACTTCGGCAGCTACTGCCCTTTTAGGTATTAACAGCAACAGTAATTACAATACGATTTTCTCAAACTGGTTCTACGGTTTTAACTCTTTGTCTTCGGCATCCACCGCCAAGATCATCGGGATCAATGTGAACGGTGGAGCGGAACGGGTTTATAATAACATGATCATCCTCGGATTTGATTCAACAGGCACGGGAATTCCCAATCCCATTTTAATTATCGGGATCAATCGCCAGAATGGAAATATTTCCGCTTTTCATAATTCCGTTTTTATAGGCGGGTATAATGTGAGTTCAGGTTCAGCAAATTCTTCGGCAATGAACCGGCCGGGTTCCGGGTTCGATACAATCATGAAT
>JBIOHI010000192.1:0-4282 GCA_044448845.1 Bacteroidia bacterium | reverse complement strand
GGATATAACCGGTAGGAATAATTTCGAGTTTGCTTTTTTTAAGCATTGGTGCCGCAATCACATGTTTGCCGATGAGCAACTCCGGGTTTCTTCCCGATATGAGTGAAAGAAATAAGATCGCATCGGCATCTTCGCTCACCTGCATCACATTTCCCGGAAATAAAATAACGGGGATCTTCGTGTTTTTTTTGATCACGCGCACACATTGTTCAAAATATCCGTTCGTGATGAGGCTGCCACCGGTTAAAATAAAATCAACCTTTGCTTCATTACATATTTCACAGGTCTTCGCAAGGCCCTGTTCTTCCGATATGCTGTCAGGGTCAATCAGCACGGCAAGCATCTTTTTGCCCCTGCCTTTGTTTTCAATGATCCGGTTGTAAATATTTTTTTTCACGTTCAAAATGTATTCAAAAAAGGACAAGCACTTGATTTTAACGTGCTTCATCCGTTCCGCAAATCCTCGGCAAATAAACAACTTTTTGTGTGAATATTTTCTTATACACAGCTAAACGTTCAGCATTTTCTAAGGAAAATATTTTTTCGGAGTGCACATGTGGAAAATGCGATTTGATAAAGATTTTTAATGAAAGCACTTTTGACTAAAAACTCCCTAAGATTTTTTTAAGGATAAATTAAAGATAAGTTAACCTTCAATTTCGCAATCAAACATGAGCAGCAGAACCGCAAAAAAGAACGAACCCAAAGGCCTCCGCATCAGCCGCCATTTTACAAAAGAAGGACTCAGTCCGTTCAATATGTTTGAATACGATTACCGAACTTCGGTGATAAAAAATCCGAACGGCACGAAAGTGTTCGAGATGAACAACGTGGAAGTTCCAAAATACTGGAGCCAGGTTGCTACGGATGTACTGGCGCAAAAATATTTCCGCAAGGCGAGCGTTCCGAAACCCGATGGAACAAAAGGAACGGAAACATCCATCAAGCAGGTGGCACACCGCATGGCGGATTGCTGGATGCAGTGGGGCGAAAAATATAATTACTTCGATTCGCATGAAGACGCCCAGGTATTTTACGAAGAACTCGTATATATGATCATCGGGCAGTATGCCGCACCAAACTCCCCCCAATGGTTCAATACCGGTTTATTTACTGCGTATGGAATTTCCGGAAATCCGCAGGGACATTATTATGTGGACCAAAAAACCGGGAAACTCGAAAGGTCAACATCTGCTTACGAACGTCCGCAGCCACATGCCTGTTTTATTCTCTCTGTGGAAGACGACCTGGTGAATGAAGGTGGCATCATGGACCTTTGGGTTCGTGAAGCACGCATCTTTAAATATGGCTCAGGAGTGGGCACTAATTTCTCCCGCATACGCGGAGTGAACGAAAAACTTTCCGGCGGTGGAACTTCTTCCGGGCTCATGAGTTTTCTGAAGATCGGTGACCGCGCTGCAGGTGCTATCAAATCAGGCGGAACCACCCGGCGCGCTGCTAAAATGGTTTGCCTCGATCTCGATCACCCCGAAGCAGTGGAATTCATCAACTGGAAAAAGAATGAAGAGAAAAAAGTGGCCGCCCTCATCGATGCCGGTTACCCGAGCGATTACGAAGGCGAAGCTTATCAAACGGTCTCGGGACAGAATTCCAATAATTCCGTTCGCATACCCAACTCGTTTTTTAAAGCGCTCGAAGAAGATAAAGACTGGGAACTGATAGCAAGGAGCAACGGCAAGGTGATGAAAACAATTCCTGCCAAAGAAATGTGGGAACTGATTGCTGATGCAGCGTGGGCCTGTGCCGATCCGGGTGTACAATACGATTCCACCATCAACGAGTGGCATACCTGCCCCGAAGGCGGCCGCATCAATGCATCGAATCCTTGCAGCGAATACATGTTCCTCGATAACACGGCCTGCAACCTTGCTTCGCTCAACCTCATGAAATTTTTCGATACCGATACTTTGAAATTTGATATTGAAGCTTACGAACATGCAACTAGGCTCTGGACGATCGTGCTGGAAATTTCCGTGCTGATGGCGCAGTTCCCTTCCAAAGAAGTGGCACAACTTTCTTACGATTACCGCACACTTGGCTTGGGCTACGCAAATATGGGAACCGTGTTAATGGTTTCAGGAATTCCTTACGATTCGCAAAAAGCATTTGCGATCTGCGGAGCAGTGACCGCTATATTAAATGGAGTGGCTTATCAGACCTCCGCTGAAATGGCGAAATACCTCGGAACATTTTCGAAGTACAAAGAGAACAAAGATCACATGCTGCGCGTGATGCACAATCACCGGTTCGCAGCGTATAACGCCACCGATGCATTCGAAGGATTGACCATCAAGCCTGTTGGCATTGATCCGAAATATTGTCCCGATTATTTATTGAAAGCTTCCTGCGATGCGTGGGACGTTGCAGTGCAAATGGGCGAGAAACACGGATACCGCAATGCACAAACCACAGTGATCGCCCCGACAGGAACAATAGGGTTGGTGATGGATTGCGATACCACCGGAATTGAACCGGATTTTTCTTTGGTGAAATTCAAAAAACTTTCAGGTGGGGGGTATTTCAAAATCATCAACCAGTCGGTTCCGGCAGCTTTGAAAAATCTTGGTTACGACCCGGCACAAATTGATGCCATCATCCGTTACGCGATCGGTTCGGCTTCGCTGAAAGGCGCACCACACATCAATCCCGAGTCGCTTGCTTTCCGCGGATTCTCTCCCGAAGAAATTGAAAAATTAGAACAAGGCGTTGCCGGTGCATTTGAAATTGGCTTTGCATTTAACCAGTGGACCGTTGGTGAAGATTGTTTGCAACGACTCGGTTTTACCAAAGAAGAATACAACAGTCCAAAATTTAATCTGCTTCGCAAGCTCGGTTTTACCAAAACCGAAATTGAAGAGGCCAATGATTTCATTTGCGGAACAATGAGCGTGGAAGGCGCACCAAACCTCAAGGAAGAACACCTACCGGTTTTTGATTGTGCCAACCGTTGCGGAACTAAAGGAACAAGATTCATTGCCCCGCAAGGTCATATTCGAATGATGGCGGCAGCTCAACCTTTCCTGAGTGGTGCCATTTCAAAAACCATCAACCTGCCCAACGAAGCTTCCGTGGATGATATCAAAGACTGTTATTATTTAAGCTGGAAACTCGGACTGAAAGCAAACGCATTGTACCGTGACGGATGCAAACTTTCACAACCGCTCAACAATAAATCGGATGCGAAGGACGAAGAAGACCTGCAGGAAGCAGTAGAACTTGCCTTGGGCGAAGATGCGCACAAGCCGGTGAATGAACTTACACCCGAGCAGGTGATCGAAGCGGCACAGGCAATTCTTCACCGTAGCCACGATACTTCTTTTAAAAATAAACTTGCCGGAGTCGTGGCACGAAAAGCCCTTCCCGGGAAACGCAGCGGGTTCACACAAAAAGCCGTGATTGGCGGACAAACTATTTTTGTGCGCACCGGTGAATACGAAGACGGAACACTCGGGGAAATTTTTGTTGACCTGCACAAAGAAGGTGCAACACTCCGTTCGCTGATGAACTGTTTCTCGATTGCTGTTTCACTCGGTTTGCAATACGGAGTTCCGCTGGAAGAGTTCGTGGAGAAATTTACTTTCACCCGGTTTGAACCGGCCGGGATTGTAGTTGGTCACGACAATATCAAGAGTTCCACTTCCATCATCGATTATATTTTCCGTTTGCTTGGATTCGAATACATCGGCCGCGAAGACCTCGTGCATGTTCCACCGACCGAAACACAACGAACTTATCTCGCCATGAATCAAAACCGGATGGCACAACCGGGTGCGGTAAATGTTTCAACCGTTGCACCCATGCCTTCAACCGTAAAACCGGTTCCTGTTCCGGTTGAGAAAAATGGAGGTGTCATGGCGGAACTTGCCCCGGCAAACCAGGTGACCGAATATTTAAAAAGTTTTGGCGATTCTCCATCCTGCCCGAGTTGCGGACACATTACGGTTCGCAGCGGAGCGTGTTATAAATGTTTGAACTGCGGAACGCAAACAGGGTGTTCCTGATTTCGAAATGACAATTCATTAAATCCCTCATTGATCTTTTGATGAGGGATTTTTTTTGTCCTGTTCCGATTCCTTTATCTCAAAACCTTTCTTTTAAAAATCTGTTTCTCATTCCAAACAACCCTTTTTATATGACACCGAAAACCAAAAATATTTTCACCTGGACATTAGCCGGAGTCCTCTCCATTATTTTTTTTATGTCGGGCATCACCAAGCTCATCGGTTCCGAAATGCAGACCCAAAATTTTGAAAGTTGGGGT
>JBIOHI010000191.1:0-4294 GCA_044448845.1 Bacteroidia bacterium | reverse complement strand
GTCGTTGTACACACTCGCTTTTACAGGCATCAACGAAGGCTGGAACCGTATCGCTCATGAAAGCATTTTAGCAGGAACCGATGTGATTGGAGTGGATTCGGGCGGACTGGGCGATCTGCTGAAGGAGTCGGGAAGTATGATCGCGAATTCTGCTGAGGAGTTTGCAAATCAAATTTTTGAAAATAAAAGATCAAAGATCAATGAGGATTTTATTGAGAAATATGATGAAACGAATGCCGGTAAATTCCTGGAATCGATAGTAAAATTCATTGAGTCGTAAAAACATTCCTGATCCTGAATTTTAATTCATCCCAAAAAACAAGATCCCCATATTCTTTTCTGACTTTCAATTTTTCCTTATACATCAGTTTGGGTTGAGCGCTTGTCTTCGACTGTAAATGCTGGCGGTAACGGGCTATGGGTGTTGGAATGAAAACGGGTGAATTATTTTGAAGTAAATGCAATAACAATTCATAATCCATCACATATTTCAAATCTTCCCTGAATAAAGGTTTGCGCACCAGGAATTTTTTGTTGAAGAAACAGGCCGGCTGAAAGATTTTCGGAAGCATCCCGTTTTTCAACATCCATTTAGGCTCGACAGGCTCACCTTCAGGTGGTGAAATAATCTTTCCTTTTGAATCGATGATGCTGCATTGGCCGTAAACTACAGGAGTTTCCGGATTTATTGAAAAAGCAGCAACGATCTTTTCTACCGCATTTTTTTCCAGTACATCATCCGAATTCAGGTATGCAAAAAATTCTCCCTCGCATCTTTCAAATCCTTTGTTGATGGCATGTGTCTGCCCATTGTCTTTTTCACTTACCCAGAATTTTATACGATTCGAATATTTTTTGATGAGTTCAACGCTTCCGTCCGTTGAACCGCCATCTATAATAATGTATTCTATATTTTTATAGGATTGTTCAAGCACTGACAAGATCGTTTCTTCCAGGAACTGCGCCTGGTTGAGCGATGGTGTGACGATACTTACTTTCATTTATGGTTTGCGATAATACGTTATTTCGAAATTGCGTAATTACGTTAATTTATATTTCGGGTTAAAACTCTCGTGCCAGTTGTGGATCAAACCACTTTGTCGGTTACGGATAATTCGGTAACCTGCTTTCATGAATCGCTCCCAGAGTTCATCGTCCTCGCGACCCCATTCGGTAAATTTTTCATTGAGTTTTCCAACTTTGTTGAATTCATTTTTCCGGCAGGCCAACATTCCTTTTCCTTCATGTTGCATCCAATGCCCGTTTTTTTTTGTTTTATCACGGAGATAAAACATGATCGGGTACCAAACCAATTTACCGGAAGTGAAATGATTGCATAAGCTCACGATGTTTTCAGGGATATCCATATCCGCATCGCAAATAAAAATTATTTCTGCGCTGCTTTGATCAGCTGCCTTATTAAAAGAATAAGCTCTGGCGAATTTTATTTTTTCCGAAGTGAATTTTAATTTCCCTTTCCATTTCTTCCTGATCTCATTTTCCAGATTCATCACATCATCACTTCCGCAATCAAACGCTGAAAGCTCTATTAATTCAGGGTATTTCACGTGTTGAAGACTTTCAAGAAAATGATTGAGGTACATGTCGCTTCGATTATAAATTCCGGTACAAATGGAAACAGGTTGAAGTTTTTTTATCCTAAAGATCGCGTAAAAACAAAAAGTGAAAAGTGCAATAAGATCATTCGTCAACGTAAACCAACCGAATTCTCTTTGCGGTGATTTGAAGATCCACCACAACGGAAATTTCCAGGATTTGGGTATCAGAGATTTAATTTGTTTGAGCATTCAAAAATTCAATTGAATATGGAAATGAAAATAAACTCCGTGTTCTTTGTGAGATTCTTTGTGTACTTAGTGTGAAAAATCAAAACAACGAATTTTTATTAGGCAGGATCCCGAAATGTTTATATGCAAGCTCTGTAACTTCACGCCCGCGCGGTGTTCGCATGAGAAAACCTTCCTGTATCAAATACGGTTCATACACTTCTTCGATCGTTCCGTTCTCTTCACCAATAGCCGTGGCAATCGTATTCACGCCAACCGGACCGCCTTTGAATTTTTCGATAATAGTTCTAAGAATTTTATTATCCATTTCATCCAATCCTTCCGAATCTACATTCAACGCATTCAAGGCGTGTTTGGCAATTTCAAGCGAAATGGTTCCGTCACCTTTTACCTGCGCGAAGTCACGTGTCCTTCGCAGCAATGCATTCCCGATCCTCGGAGTTCCGCGGCTTCTGCGTGCAAGTTCTTCGGAGGCTTTTTCATTTATTTCCACCTGCATGATCTGGGCAGAACGGTTGATGATCTTTTTCATCAGTTTGCGGTCGTAATATTCGAGCCGCGCATTTATCCCAAAACGTGCACGAAGCGGAGAGGTGAGCAAACCAGAACGTGTGGTCGCTCCGATCAAAGTGAACGGATTTACTTCGAGCTGGATACTTCGTGCATTCGGACCCGAATCGATCATGATGTCAATTTTGTAATCCTCCATTGCCGAATACAAAAACTCTTCAACAACAGGGCTCAGCCGGTGGATCTCATCAATGAAAAGCACATCGCCTTTTTCGAGATTCGTTAAAAGCCCGGCAAGGTCACCCGGTTTTTCAAGAACAGGCCCGGAGGTGGTTTTTATTCCCGAAGAAAGTTCATTGGCAATGATGTAAGCCAGTGTTGTTTTTCCCAATCCGGGAGGCCCGTGCAACAATACGTGGTCGAGTGCTTCATCGCGCTGTGCAGCCGCCTGCACAAACACTTTCAGGTTTTCAATGATCTTTTCCTGTCCGGTAAAATCGTCAAAATTTTTCGGGCGAAGCACTCTCTCCAGTTCCTGTTCAACCGGTGAAAGATTTTCTTCTTCTGGATCTAAATTCGGATTTCGCACAAGGCGAAGATAAGAATTTGTTGCTGAAAATAGTTCATAGTTGATGGATGATAGTTCATTGCTTTTGCGGATAGTTCATTTATTAATTTTACTTTTACGCCAGATGAATATTATTCAATCCATCAAAAAATTCAATGAAGGCCGAAATCCATCGTTGCTTCAGATGAAATACAAAACCATGCAGGCGGATATTTTCCGTTTTTACCGTGGCACCTGTCATTTGTTTTACGAGGACAACCATTCGGAAAAGGTACTGAATGATTCACCTCTAACCTGGTTGTGCGGGGATCTCCACCTCGAGAATTTCGGTTCGCACAAAGGTGACAACCGCCTGGTTTATTTCGATATCAACGACTTTGACGAAGCCTTATTGTCCCCCTGTTTATGGGATATTTCAAGGTTTTTGACCAGCATTATTGTTGCTCATAAAACTACAGGGATCAAAAATGAAGAAGCTTTCGATCTTGCCGGAAAAGTGTTGATCCGATATACTAAGACTTTAAAAGAAGCTCATTCGCGACTGATCGAAACTGAAACTGCCCAGGGTGTTATACGTGATCTGCTCGAAGATTTGAAGAACCGGAAGCGAAAAGATTTCATCGAGAAGCGAACAGAGGTCGTATCCGGAAAAAGACGGTTGAAGATCGATGGAATAAAAACTTTGGCAGCAGATCAGGAACTAAAAGAAAAAATCAGATCCTTCATTGATGATTGGGCATTAAACCGCGGGGACAAAGATTTTTTCAGAATTCACGATGTTGCCATCCGGATTGCGGGAACAGGATCTCTGGGGCTGGAGCGCTACGTTTTACTTGCCGAAGGAAAAGGAACTGACAATAATTATTTGCTTGATCTGAAAATTGCCAGTCCTTCTTCGTTGCAAAAATATTCGAAAACAAAACAACCGGAATGGAACACAGATTCGGAACGTTTGATCGAAATTCAGAAAAGAATGCAGGCGGTTTCACCGGCATTGCTTTCTGAAATAAAAAGAAAAAACAAAAATTTTGTGTTAAAAGAATTGCAGCCATCACAGGATAAACTCGATCTGCTTTCGCTTAATGGAAAGGCTCACAAACTTCAGAGTTCATTGGAAAGTTTTGCCGATATTGTAGCATGGGATCAGTTGCGAAGCAGTGGACGACAAGGCTCTTCCACAGCCGATGAACTGATTGATTTTGCGAACCGAACCGATTGGCAGCAACGGTTGATGTTTTTTTGCAGCTCCTATTTTGAAAAAGTGAAAACCGATTATGAACTCTTTTGCAAAGCGTTTGATGAGGGAGAATTCAGTGAGGATGAAGATGCGGAACTGATCTCGTAAAAGTTTTATTGGATTACTTTCCTGAAATAATTTTGTGCCTGAAACAACTCACCAGGTGATCAT
>JBIOHI010000190.1:0-4382 GCA_044448845.1 Bacteroidia bacterium | reverse complement strand
TGCCTGAACAGATCAGAAATTGAATTGATCAAAACAAAATATATGAAATCGTTTCAGGCTGACAAAAATAAAATTGCGAACGAAACCTGGTCAAGCGGAAAGTTTATCAAATGGGAGAATAAATTAAAAAGAGAACTGGAGATAATGGGCATTGAAACAAAAGAATGAATCGACACTGATCATGGCCCTTTAAACAAATCCAATTTCCAAAATACTAAACTTCCGCTACATTCGTAAATATATCTTTTCCAATCATGAGACCAAAAACTACTTATATCGGTGCTGCTGTCCTGGTTCTGTGCATCATTTTATATTTTGTGCTGCGCGGAAAAGATTCGGCATCGTCCATACTTCATAAAGTTAAAAAAGGAAATTTTGAAGTGATCGTGACCAACACCGGGGAGCTTCGCGCAAAAAATTTCACCGAAGTAAAAGGTCCGATTTTACCTGAAGAATTAAATATCTGGCAACTAAAAATTTCCAATTTAATACCTGAAGGAACCAATGTCAAGGTAGGAGATTTTGTTGCCGAACTTGACAAAACAGAAGTGATGAATAAATTGAATGAAGAACAAATCAATGTGAACAAAAAACAATCCGAATATATCCAGACACAGCTCGACACCACTATCACTTTGCGTGATGCGCGGGATGACCTGGTGAACCTGAAATATGCGGTGGAAGAAGCGAGGATCAAGAAAGAACAGTCCATTTATGAACCGCCTGCACAGCAGAGACAGACCGAGATCGAATACGAAAGAGCCATTAGAAATTACGAACAGAAACAGGAAAATTATAAAACCAAGAAAGCACAATCGGCAGCTAAAATGGAGATTGTAAATGCCGACCTGGAAAAGGCCAAAGCCAAGCTTGACCACCTGGTGAACACTACCCAACAACTTACCATAACTGCGCGTAAAAATGGAATGGTAACTTACGCAAAAGACTGGAACGGGCGAAAATTAATAGTCGGATCAACAATCCAGACCTGGAATCCTATCGTGGCAAATCTTCCCGACCTCGACACGATGGAATCGGTGACGTTTGTCAATGAAGTGGATATTCAAAAGATCAAAAAAGATCAAAAAGTAATAATCGGGTTTGATGCACAACCGGGGAAAAAACTCAATGGGATCGTAAAAAGCGTGGCCAGCATCGGTGAACAAAAATTCAATTCGGAAGCCAAACTTTTTGAGGTAGTGATTGAAGTGCTCGGCAAAGATACTACGCTTCGCCCTTCGATGACCACCTCCAACCAGATCATCGCATCGGTTTTGCCTGAGGCAGTTTCAGTCCCGATTGAAGCCATTCACAATTCAGGAGGAAAAATTTTTGTGTACAAAAAAATAAAAGGGAAAGGGGTGAAACAGGAAATTAAAACCGGGGTAATGAATGAGAACAGCGTGGAGATTATAAACGGTTTGAAAGAAGACGATGAAGTTTTCCTGTCACTTCCAACCGACACCAGCGGAAATGAATTTATCGCTTTGCCTTTTGTAAAAAAATGATCTGAATGCTGATTCAACGGTTCACTTTTAATTTCCGGAATGGTCTTGAAGCTTTGCTCACCAATAAGATAAGGGCTTTTCTGACTTCGCTTGGAATTATTTTTGGAGTGGCTGCAGTGATCACCATGCTTGCGATAGGGCGGGGAGCTGAAAAGGAAATTCTCGAACAAATAAAACAGGTCGGTTCGAATAACATCATCATCAAACCGATTATTAAAACCAATGAAGAAAAGAAAAAAGAAAACGATGCTGGAGAGCATGTGCAGAGAGCAAGTGAAGGCTTAACTTTAAAAGATGCGGAAAATATTCTGGCAACGTTGCCCATTGTCGAATCGGTGAGTCCCGAAACCGAATTGCAGGGATTGATCGTGAGAGAAGGAATGAAGGAGAACGGGAAAGTGGTTGGCGTGACCAATGCTTATTTTGACATCCTGGATTTTTCACTCAGCGAAGGAAAATGGTTCACAGCCTTTCAATACGAACATGCAGAGCCGGTTTGCATCATCGGAAAAAAAATCGCTGCCAAATTTTTCAGCACTGCGGAACCCATCGGGAATGAAATAAAGATCGGCAACAACTGGCTTCGCGTGGTGGGTGTTTTAGCATCAAAAAATATCAATGAATCGTCATCCGACAAACTTTCCATCCGCAACTCCGACAAGGAAATTTACACTCCGATCAAAACATTTTTGCTCAGGTACCGCAACCGGGGACTCGCAACCATAGGTGGAATAAAGGCTGCTGCACAGAGACGAAATGATGAAAACAACAATGCCAATATCGATAAAAATTCAAATCAACTGGACCGCCTGGTGGTGAAAATAAGATCCACCGAATTTGTAAAACCGTCAGTTGAAATCCTGCAAAGAATGTTATTGAGAAGACACAACTCAGTAGAAGATTTTGAAATTGTGGTTCCTGAATTACTGTTGAAGCAGGAACAAAAAACACGGAATCTTTTTAACATGGTTTTGGGGATCATCGCTTCCATTTCGTTGCTCGTTGGCGGGATCGGGATCATGAACATCATGCTGGCCACGGTGCTCGAACGTGTGAAAGAAATTGGTTTGCGAATGTCGCTCGGTGCAAGCAAGCAGGATATTCTTTTGCAATTCATCAGCGAAAGTGTGACCATCAGCGTGAGCGGTGGAGTGGTTGGAATTATTCTCGGGATCATACTTTGTTACCTGGTACAATTCTTCACTGAAATTCCAACCATCATCTCCGGGCTATCGGTGTTCGTGGCGTTCACCATTTCCATCAGTGTCGGGTTGGTATTCGGAATTCTACCCGCGAAACGTGCAGCCGACCAGGACCCGGCAGAATCTCTCAGAACAGGATAAAAAAATTTAACATGAAACAGAAAATTATTTTTTCTATTTTGTTTTTACTGCTGATGAATTTTTCATCCGCGCAAAAACAAAAAATTTCGCTGACACTGAAAGATGCCATCCAGCTTGGAAAAGAAAAAGGATTGCAGGCACAGATCAACACGAATACTTTTTATGCAGGACAATATCAATTCAAATCGCAGGCGGCAAATCTCCTGCCTAATTTTTCCATAACCGGAAATCTTCCGGGGATCAACCGTTCCTTTAATTCCATCACTCAACCCGATGGAACTATCCAGTTCGTCCAGCAAAGCCAGGCATTGTCGAATGCCACGCTGAATATCAACCAGCAAATTACAGCAACCGGTGGATCGGTTTATTTTTCTTCCGTGCTTAACCGGTTCGATGTTTTGGGAAACGGTGCAAGCACCAATTGGCAATCAGCACCGGTTTTGGTTGGTATCAATCAACCCATTTTTCGGTTCAATCAATATAAATTCGACTGGAAGATCGCTCAATTATATAACAAGCAAAATACGCGAAGCTATGCCGAAAAGATGGAAGATCTTTCTGCCGAGATCGTCCAGAAATTCTTTGATGTGGTGATCGCACGAATTGCTTTGGAACAGGAAAGATTCAATATTAATGTGAACGACACGCTGCTTCGGGTGGCACGCGGAAGATACAACCTCGGAAAGATCGGTGAAGATGATCTGTTACAAACTGAATTACGTTTGATGAATGCGCAAAATAATTTTGACCAGGCCACCTTAAATTACAACGTGAATGAAAATCAATTGAAAATATTACTGGGGCTTGATAAAAATTTTGATCTGAATTTGATTCCCGAAGCTGTCATTCCGAATTTCGAACCGGATGTTGACAAAGCCATGAGTGAAGCCAAAAAGAACCGAAGCGATATTTTATCGATTGAAATAAGCCAGAAGCAAACGGAAGCAAATTTAAAAAGAGCAAGTTATAACCGGTTGCCGAATGCCACGTTGAATGCAAGCTACGGGCTCAATCAAACTTCTCCCATTCTTTCGGATGCTTATAAATCCCCGCTCGACCAGCAACGCGCAACGGTTGGTTTAAACATTCCGTTGATGAACTGGGGAAAGTACCGTTTTGATTACCGCACTGCCAAATACCAGATGAATGCGCAACAGGCACAACTCGATCTGCAAAAGTTAAATATCGAACTGGAAGTGATCAACCAGATCGGGTTGTATTTGCAACTTCGTAAAAGGCTTGCCAGTTCAGGGAAAGCGGATACCATTGCACAAAAAAGATATTCCGTGGCAAAAAACCGGTACTTAATAGGTAGTGGAACTATCACCATCACCGATCTGAATTTTGCACAAAATGATAAAGATGCCGCACGCAAAGATTATTATGCAACGATGAGCCAGTTTTGGCTTGCTTATTATCACTTGCGGAGATTGACGCTATACGATTTTGAAAAAGACGAGGTGTTGTTTAAGCAGAATTGATTTATTAAATTTATTCTTAAATTAAAACCGCAACGCAAGTATCACCGCAT
>JBIOHI010000189.1:0-4394 GCA_044448845.1 Bacteroidia bacterium | reverse complement strand
GGTTTATTCTTCTGCCTACGAAAATATGAACGATAAAAATATTCCACTGAATGACCTGAACCTAAATCCCGGAATTTATTTTGTGCTGATCAACGGAGAAAATTTCAGCGGTTCAAAAAAAGTGATGTGCCTGAAATAATTTAATTCTTCCTGGGCATCGGGTATCCAGAATCCAGTATCGAGCATCCGGTATCCGCCCCTTTCCTCATTCCCAAAAAAGTTTTAGCTTAGCGGCAAATTTTAACCGCATGAATTTACAGCAAACCATAGAGACTACCTGGGATAACCGGGAATTACTCAAAGAATCATCATACCAACAAACAATTCGGGAAGTGATCGAACTTTTGGATAAAGGAAAACTGCGCGTGGCGGAACCAGCCAATGGCGGCTGGAAAGTGAACGAGTGGGTGAAGAAGGCCGTGATCCTTTATTTTCCTATTCAAAAAATGGAGACCCTTCATGCCGGCCCAATGGAATTTTATGATAAGATGAAACTAAAATCGAATTATGAAGAATTAGGCGTTCGCGTGGTTCCGCATGCCGTGGCACGTTACGGGGCTTTCATCCAGCGAGGCGCGATACTCATGCCGTCCTACGTGAACATTGGCGCTTACGTGGATGAAGGCACGATGGTGGACACCTGGGCAACCGTGGGCAGTTGCGCGCAGGTTGGTAAGCATGTGCATTTGAGCGGTGGTGTTGGTTTGGGAGGAGTTCTTGAACCTGTTCAGGCAGCCCCGGTAATTATTGAAGATAATTGTTTTATCGGTTCGCGGTGCATTGTGGTGGAAGGTGTAAGAGTGGAAAAAGAAGCGGTGCTCGGTGCAGGAGTAACGATAACAATGAGTACAAAGATCATTGATGTGACGGGAAGGGAGCCGAAAGAATACAAAGGAGTCGTTCCTTCGCGCTCGGTAGTGATTCCCGGAATGTACACCAAGAAATTCGCAGCAGGTGATTTCCAGGTTCCGTGTGCACTGATCATCGGGAAGAGAAAAGAATCAACGGATACAAAAACCTCGCTGAATGAGGCGTTGAGGGAATATAGTGTGGCTGTTTAAAGTTTAAAATTTTCAACCTGCTCACGCAAAAGCGTGATTCGGTTGATAAAAAAGTTTGAAGTTGATTAAATTGATGGTGGTGTTTTAAAAATTAAATAATGCGATTAAAACAAGTCATATATTTTTTTATTCTCACTTTGCTGCTTTCAAGCGGTATCGGGCGTGATGATGTGCCGCTATCGAAATATTATGAGTTCGCCAACAACCCGGTGTTTGATTGCGTGGGGGAAATGTATTACAACAATGAATTTTCAGGCACCTGTGTACTTATTGATAAAAAATTTATTATCACGGCCGGTCACAATTTTTTTTTCGACAGCAAGGAATTCATCCGTGACAGCATTTTCTTAAAAGAGCTCAACGTATGGAGGCATCGGACGTATGCCCGCTATTCCTATAAAGGAAAAATAGAATTATTCACGATACGGTTTTCCGGCATCGACTACAAGTTGAAGAATATTCATTTGAATGAAACTTATACGAATGGCCGTCACGATACGGATTACCTCGGTGACACTTCCGTTCACCGGAACCCTGATGACGATCATTTTGACCTGGCTATTGCAGAACTGGAAACGAAAGTAAAGAATGTAAATCCTGCTTCTTTTTATAAGAACGATGATGAACTTGGTAAACAGGCAGCATTTGCGGGCTTCGGTGAGGTGGAAGTGGCCAATGAATATAAAACCGATAATTCTTTGCACCAGAGAAGAAAACTGGCAGGCGAGAATATGATCGATTCGGTTGGAGGTTTCAAAATCGGGAATAACTGGGGTGCACTTTTTTTTGATTTTGATGATCCGTCCTCCGATTGTTGCAACCGAATGGGTTCCCCTATCCCGTTGTCTCTTGAATATTTTCCGAATGGCGGAGATTGCGGTGGAGGTTTGTTCATCAATGAAAAAGGAACGTGGAAATTAGCCGGTATTTGCACCTCCCCCGATTATCCCATCGAACACCAGCTTTATGGAGATAAGTACGGAAAATATTACGGGTTCACCTGTTACTATCAACGACTCTTTGCCTTCAAGGATTGGATCAAAGAAAAGATGAAAAATTAATGGCTATAACTTCTGACTTCCCACTTCGTACTTCCCACTTCAATATTGGTTTTGATGCCAAACGCGCATTCAACAACGGCACCGGCCTTGGCAACTACAGCCGCTTCGTGATCCGTTCGCTTGCAAAATATTTCCCGGAGAATGAATATTATTTGTTCACCCCCTCTATCAAAAAAGAATTTGAAAATTTCATTCCGGCCTCCTCGAACATAAAAATTATCTCACCAGAAAGCATTTTGGGAAAAACTTTTCCTTCCCTCTGGAGAACGTATTCGATTGCCGAAATGTGCAATGAATTGAAACTCGATGTTTTTCATGGACTGAGTAATGAGTTGCCGGTGGGAATAGAAAAATTCAACGGCAAAAAGATCGTAACCATTCACGACCTGATCTTTCTTCGGTACCCGGATTACTACACCAACATCGACCGGTACATTTATAAAAACAAATTCCGTCATGCCTGTGAGAAGGCAGATATTATTTGTGCTGCCAGCATCCAGACAAAAAAAGAGATTATCCATTTTTTCAGTATCGATGAACATAAGATCCGGGTGACCTACCAGAATTGTGATGATCGTTTTTCAAATCCACCCGATGAGAAAGTGAGAAATGAAGTGATCAAAAAGTACCTGCTTCTTCCAAAATATATTTTGTGTCTCGGGACCATCGAGAAACGAAAAAATCAACACACGGTCTTAAAAGCATTTTCTCAATTAGATGAACCGGAACTGAAACTTATTTTTATCGGGAAAGAAACCGATTATTCAGACCAGCTTCATGATTTTATTGAATTGAATCGACTGGAAAGTAAAGTAATTTTTATCCCTCAGATCGAAATTGAATTTCTCCCGGCATTTTACCGGCAGGCACAGGCATTTGTTTATGCTTCGGAGTTTGAAGGATTCGGAATTCCCTTGCTGGAAGCCATGCGGAGCGGTGTTCCGGTAATTGCTGCCAACACTTCTTCCCTTCCCGAAGTATGCGGTGATGCGGCAGAATATTTCTCTTTCAATATTTCATCTGAACTTGCCCGAAAAATGAAATTGGTTTTGCAGGATGAATCAAAAAGAATTGAAATGATCGTAAAAGGATTCGAACAGGCAAAGAAATTTGATTCGGAAATTCTGATGAAAGAGTTGATGGGAATTTATTTGAAAAAATAGTATTCAAGTGTTTTCAAATGCTCTTCTTTTAAAGAATATTTGCCACTAAGTCACCCAGACACTAAGATTCACACCTTTGTACAATAGCACTTTGATGCGCAGGCGCAAAGCATTTCTTAGTGTTTTCTTGGAGCCTTTGAGTCTTTGTGGCGGTTAATGGTCAAGCGGTCTGACGAGAAATGCGTCTGATCGTGGTTAATTTAATTTTATTCACAACTTCCCTGTGCATTATCTCCCGCAACAACCCGAAGATAATGGTTACTTTCGTACCACAAAAAATTCAGAAAGTGTCAGAACAGGAAGGAAGAATCCGGAAAAGAAGAAAGGTCTCGTACCTGCCGTCTATCATCAGCATTGCCCTGGTACTGTTCATGCTCGGGCTGTTTGGCATTATCCTTATCAACGGAAAAAAATTATCGGAGCACATCCGCGAGAATTTCCAACTCACGGTGTTCTTCAACGCCAATACCAAAGAACCCGACATTCTTCGGATCCACAAAAAAATAGAATCATCGGCTTATGCCAAACGTGCCAATTATGTGAGCAAGGACCAGGCAGCAAAGGAATTCACAGCGGAGATCGGGCAGGATTTCGTGAGTTTCCTTGGAACCAACCCGCTGTTGCCTTCCGTTGAATTGTTTGTGAAATCGGACTTTGCAACGCCTGAAAAACTTACCGTCATCGAAAAAGAAATTAAAATGAACCGCGAAGTCCAGGATGTCATCTACCAGAGATCCATCCTCGAAGATATAAATGAGAATACCAAAACCATCGGTTACATCCTCATCACGCTGAGCATTATTTTTTTGTTGATAGCGGTTACACTAATTAACAACACCATTCGTTTGAACCTCTACGCACGAAGATTTATCATCAAAAGCATGCAAATGGTAGGCGCAACACACGGTTTTATCATCCGTCCTTTCATCGTCAAATCGCTGCTCAGCGGCTTGTACGGAGGCATTATAGCGTGCCTGCTGATGGGCGGAGTACTTTACGGCATGCCTTTCTGGATCAAACAGGTCAATTTACTTTATGACACCACACAGTTTGCAATCTTGTTTGTTGTTATTATAATTGCAGGAATTATCATCAGCATGATCAGCAGT
>JBIOHI010000188.1:0-4425 GCA_044448845.1 Bacteroidia bacterium | reverse complement strand
GTAGTGGCTTTGAAGGCTAAACTGCTCATCGGCCTGAAGATCGAACGCGGCATTACCAAAATGATCTCGCAAAAGATCGGGGGCAGCGATGGATGTATTCACCTGAGAGAACTGGCGCTCGAGACCATTAATTTTGCAGCCACTACACTGATCGGTTACGATGAGGGTTTCGGATTGATGAGCCGTGATTTTAACCTCCTCGATGAACATAAAAAATTCGAACTGTCGAAGCACCTGTTGCAGAACAGTTGTTACATTTACAAAGACAAGTAATTTAAAAAAGAACACATGATTTGGTTCATCCCTGGCATTCAAACTTTTTTAAGAACCGGTTGTTGATTTGTTTCTGAATAAATAAAAATAAATCCAACATGAAAAAAATAAAAATACTTTACTGGATATTCACGGGGCTTTTTGCCGCGATGATGTTATTCTCAGCCATGCCCGACATTCTGGTTGTTCCCGATGCGGTAACTTTTATGAGCACCACACTCGGTTATCCAAAATACATTATTCCTTTTCTTGGAACAGCAAAACTCCTCGGGGTAATTGCCATACTTATTCCGGGATTTCCACGGATTAAAGAATGGGCTTATGCAGGAATCACTTTCGACCTGGTCGGTGCCACTTACTCTCAGATAGCGGTCAGCAGCGGTTTCATGCCCCAGGTTTTTTTCATGCTGGTGCCGATCATTTTGTTGGTGCTCTCTTATATTTTACATCATGAAAGACTGAAAGAAAACACCGTTACAGGTTAATTTAGTATTTTCCATTTCCTAAAATCAAAATTGATTTGGCTTGAATTAACTTTTACTGATGAAAACAAAAAAAGACCTGAAAGAAGAGTACAAACAGATGAAGTTCAAGATGGGTGTTTTCCAGATCAGGAACACACTCAACCATAAAATTTTTGTGGATGGAAGCACCAACCTTGATGCGATCTGGAACAGGCATCGGGCACAACTTAACTTTGGCGGCCACCCGAATGCAATTCTTCAGAAGGATTGGAATAATTTCGGGCAAGAGAATTTTGTGTTCGAGATCCTGGCCGAATTAAAACAAAGCGAAACCGGGGAACACGATTACAACAAGGAAGTAAAACAACTCTCGGAAATGTTCATTGATGAATTGAAACCGTTTGATGAAAAGGGGTATCATAAAAAGGTGTTCGGTTAACGGTGACCGGTTGTCGGTTAAGAAACTTTAAACATTAAACTTAAAATTTTTTTATCAACTGAAGCTTTAGCACAGGTTGAAAACTCAAAACTGTAACCCCTAAACGGCTAAGGGTTTCTTCCCGATTTTCCTTTACTTTGCACCCTCAATTTTTTTAGTACTAACCAATGACTGAACAGAAAGACTACACTTTACGGCTGTCGGGGCTTGAACCGCTTGTGATCTTTGAAGGTTCAAATTTCATCAACGTGGGTGAACGAACCAACGTGACCGGCTCGAAGAAATTTTTGCGCCTGATCCGTGAAGGAAATTTTGACGAAGCCCTTTCGGTTGCAAAGGACCAGGTGGATGGGGGTGCGCAGATCATTGATGTGAACATGGATGAAGGAATGATCGATGGCGTGGAAGCGATGACGAAATTTCTGAACCTTGTCTCTTCCGAGCCTGATATTGCAAGGGTTCCCGTAATGATCGATTCATCGAAATGGGAAATTATCTATGCCGGTCTGAAATGTGTGCAGGGTAAATGCGTGGTGAATTCCATTTCTCTTAAAGGCGGTGAAGAAGAATTCACCAAACAGGCAAAAATCGTTAAACGTTTTGGCGCTGCCATGATCGTGATGTTGTTTGATGAAAAAGGACAAGCCGATAATTATGAAAGAAGGATCGAGATCGCAGAACGTGCCTATAAAATTCTCACGCAGAAAATTCACTTCCCTGCGGGGGATATCATTTTCGATCCGAATATTTTTCCGGTCGCAACCGGTATGGAAGAACACCGAAGAAATGCGATCGATTATTTCCGCGCGGTAAAGTGGATCAAGGAAAATCTTCCCGGGGCCAAGATCAGCGGGGGCGTTTCGAATGTTTCTTTTTCTTTTCGAGGCAACGATAAAGTACGTGAAGCCATGCACTCGGCATTCCTATACCATGGAATAAAAAACGGAATGGACATGGGAATTGTCAATCCTTCGCAACTCGAAGTGTATGATGAAATTGACAAAGAGTTGCTGGAATACGTGGAAGATGTTTTGCTCGACCGGAAAGAAGATGCCACAGAACGATTGCTTGCTTACGCTGAAAAGGTAAAGGGAAAGGGGAAAGTAAATGTAATAGATGAAGAGTGGCGCAAAGGCGCGGTGGAAGAGCGATTGAGCCATGCGCTTGTAAAAGGCATAACCGATTTTATTGATGAGGATACCGAAGAAGCACGGAAAAAATATTCCAAACCGCTTGAAGTGATCGAAGGCCCTTTGATGAGCGGAATGAGCGTGGTGGGTGATCTCTTTGGTGCAGGAAAAATGTTTTTGCCGCAAGTTGTGAAAAGCGCAAGAGTGATGAAAAAAGCTGTGGCGTATTTATTGCCATTTTTGGAAGAAGAGAAAAAAAGAGTTGGTGACAAGTCTCAAAATTACGGGCGAATTTTGATGGCAACTGTTAAAGGAGACGTTCACGATATCGGAAAAAATATTGTCGGAGTGGTGCTTGCCTGCAACAATTTTGAGATCATTGACATGGGTGTGATGGTGCCGGCAGATAAAATTCTCGCGAAAGCGGTGGAAGAAAAAGTGGACGTGATCGGGTTGAGCGGGTTGATCACACCATCGTTGGATGAGATGGTTCACGTTGCAAAAGAAATGGAACGTTTGGGTATGAAAATTCCATTGCTCATTGGTGGCGCAACAACCTCGCGTGCGCACACGGCCGTAAAGATTGACCAGAATTATTCCGGTGCGGTCGTGCATGTGCTTGATGCAAGCAAAAGTGTGCCGGTGGTGCAAAGCCTCATCAGCAAAGAGTTTGGCGATGCTTTCCATAAAAAAACAAAAGCTGATTATTCAAAATTCCGCGAAGAATATAAAAACAGGAAACGCGAGAAGAATTTTGTTTCGATTGAAACTGCGAGAAAGAAAAAAGCATCGGTTGATGTAAAAGATATTGCGGAACCTGCATTCACAGGAACAAAAGTATTTGATGATTTTCCCTTATCTGAATTAAAAAAATACATCGACTGGACGCCCTTTTTTGCCACCTGGGAACTGACCGGGAAATATCCGAAAATATTTGAAGATGAAATCATTGGTACCGAAGCGAAAAAATTATTTGACGATGCAAACAAAATGCTGGATGAAGTCATCAGCAAAAAATTATTGAAGGCAAAAGCGGTGATAGGGTTCTGGCCTGCCAACTCGAATGGCGATGACATCGTGACGTTTCATGAAACACCCGTACAGACGTTGCATACAATGTCTCAACCTGGGAATTCACTACCAACTGAAAACGCATTTCATTTCTTAAGACAGCAAAATGAAAAGGCCGAAGGACAGAATTATAATTGCCTTGCTGATTTCATTGCGCCCAAAGAAAGTGGTGTTATTGATTACATTGGTGGGTTCGCGGTATCAACGGGATTCGGTATTGAACCCCTCATCGAAAAATACGAAAAGGATCATGACGATTACAACAGCATTATGATAAAAGCAATTGCCGACAGATTAGCAGAAGCTTTTGCAGAAAAAATGCACGAGCTTGTTAGAAAAGAATATTGGGGTTATTCAAAAAACGAAAATCTTTCAACAGAAGAACTGATCAAAGAAGAATATAACGGAATTCGTCCGGCACCAGGTTATCCGGCTTGTCCCGACCATACCGAAAAAAGATTATTGTTCGATCTTTTAGATGCAGAAAAAAATACCGGAATTATCCTAACCGAAAATTTTGCAATGTTTCCAACAGCAGCGGTGAGCGGATTTTATTTTTCTCATCCCGAATCAAAATATTTTGGAGTGGGAAAAATTCAAAAGGACCAGGTGGAAGATTATGCCAAACGAAAAAACGAATCGGTAGAATACATTGAGAAATGGCTATCTCCCAATTTGGGTTATGATAATTGATTGAAAGCAAAATTGCTTTTTCTGAATTAATGAATAACTTCGTTATATGAAAAAAGAGTTCATAATATTCTTCTTCATCCTGTTTATTCTTTCTTGCAAGAAACCAGATAACAACAATAATAATGGACAGGCAATTGCTTGCACAGACGGCATTTTAGTTTATCATCAATATTTAAAGGCATTCCCGGTTATATATACTTTTACATTTGATGCTAACAAACGGGTTACCGCAACAACAGAAGGTCATAGGTATTATTATGACAATTCCAATAATCTGATAAGAACCGATGTTTGTAATAACAACGGAGTAGTAACCAGTCATTATAATTATTATTATGATTCAAATAACAGACTG
>JBIOHI010000187.1:0-4453 GCA_044448845.1 Bacteroidia bacterium | reverse complement strand
TACCGATTCTGTGAACATTAGTCTCTCCCCTGGTAAATCGGTTAACGGCACCACTATCGAAGTACAAACAAATATTCCCGGAGGAGTGTATGAATGGAAAACAAACGGTTCAATTCTTACACCAATGAGCTTCACGAACGGGGAGAAACGCCTGCTCACAAACATTCCTGTGGCAGGTGATGTGGTTACGGTTACGTATTTCTGGGAAGGACTTTCGGTGACGAAGAGCATTCAGGTGAGGTAGTAAGAAGGTAATCGGGAATGGGTGATTGGTGATCAGTTGATAAAGTCTGTCTGCATTAAACCTGGGTTGATAAATTGACGACAGGTTCATCAAACCCTAAACTGCAAACTCAAAACCCTAAACTAAAACCAATTTATCCAACGAAGCTACACTTCACGCCTGCGTGCAGGCACGAAACGTTTCGTGCAGTGAACGTTTAGCGTAGTTGGACAAACAACAAACATTTACTTCTTCTTAGTTAACCCGTAGATCATATCTCCTCTTTCGTAATGATAAATGATGATTCCTTCTCCGTTAGAAAAGAAAACCAGTTCAACCGGGGGATTTTTGTCTTCGCATTTGGAAATGAAAGTGAACACATCGACCGTTTTTTTGATATTCATTGTATAAAAAATATTGTCTTTATAAGCCAACCCTTTTTTGATGCCTACTGTATTATCACCAACAGCGGTATCTTTTAAAGTATAAACAGAGTGATGCGGATTTTCCTGCACATCGCTCATGCACGAATCGTGTGTGAAGGTCATTTCGCCCAGTGAATCCGCTACCTGCCACGACTTCATCCATTTCACTCCGGGTTTATAACTAATGATGACGCTCACCGTTTGCCCGTCTCCGGGGTATTCCCAGGTTCCTTTATATTTCACCAATGCGTTATCGGCAGAATTATTTTGCGAGTAGGAGTTCAAAAAAAAGATCAGGAACAAAATAGTCATGACCGGCATGATTTGTTTTTTATTCATCTTCGGTAGTTTGGTATTCAAAGGAACAAATTTCTTTTAGAATTGCAAGGAGCGGGAATTGGGAAATCTGATCTGAAAAAATCTCCTTTATTTACAAGTGATTTGCGAGGTCGGAATATTAATGTAATTTCGCACCGGGTAAGTCTTATACGACCAGCTCCCATTGAATCCCCCAGGTCAGGAATGAAGCAAGGGTGTTTGGTTGTAGCGGTGCGATATGGAGGCTTGCCCTTTTTTGTGGATTATTTTTTAACGGCTATTGTACCAAAGTATTTATACTTGAAAAAAAAAGGTATTTCATAAAATGAAAAAGCAGTTGCTCACTTTAATAATTTTAGCCTTTTCATTAATGGTAAGAGGCGCGGAGGAAGAAACAAAGCCTATCCATGATACAAAGTCAGCCCCGGAAACAAAGTCAGCCCCGGATACGGTGAAGGTGGGCGTTTATACCATCGGGATATCCGACATAGATTTCAGGCAGAAACAGTATATGGTTCGCATGTGGATATGGATGCGGTATAAGAACAAGGATTTTGATTTTGCCAAAAACATTGAGGTCGTCAATTGTAAAACCCTCGAACGGCTTGCCAATATTGTGGACACATCGGGTGATGAAGCATATAACTTAATGGAATTAAAATGCATCATGAAGCAATCGTGGCTGGTGCATGATTATCCTTTTGATGAGCAGAAACTGGAAATGCATGTGGAAAATACGCAATACGATGCGCACGATTTTGTTTTTGCTGTTGATACTTCCGGTAAAATGTACGATCCCAAACTTGCTGTTTCGGGATGGTATATCAACGACTCCAGGTTGTATGCGAATATTCATGAATACGAAACTTCATTTGGTGATCCATCGTTTGGCACGCCCCATTCGGAATATGCGGCTTTCAATATTCAGTTACACATGAAACGAAACGCCTGGGCTTTATTTTTCAAACTTTTTCTCGGAATGTATGTGGCGTTTTTTATCACGTGGGTGGGAACATTCATCCATGCCAACAGTATGGAATGGCGGTTTCAGCTGAGTGTCGGAGGTTTGTTTGCCGCGGTGGGTAACAAATACATCATCGATTCCCTCTTGCCCGAAACTTCCATGTTCACGCTGGTTGACACCCTGCATGCCTTCACTTTTATCTCCATATTCATTACCATCGCTTTATCGGTAATATCTTTACAATTCCTTAAAACGGATAAACTTGAGCACGTGGATACGATTGACCGCTACACTGCTATTATCGTGCTCTTCCTTTACATCGCGTTGAACATTTTCTTTGTATACCGGGCTATTTACGATATTTAAAACTTCATCATCAGTTTTAAATTAAGCCTGCGTGCGGTAAGGTAATTGGGAACTGCCCACCTGCGGCCTTCAATGTCTTCAAGCCAAATGTACGAAACGGTATTGTTCACATCAAGGATATTGAAAACCTCCACCCCGATCATTGCTGATCTCACGTGTTTTTGCCAGCCTGTTTTTGTGCGTTTGTTATTTTCATCAACAATGATCTTGGAGAAACCAATATCCACTCTCCGATACATGGGAATGCGCAGGGTATCGGCATAGGGATTATGCGTGGGCGGACCAAACGGCAATCCACTTCCGAAAACAAGATTTAAATACATTCGAAATGTTGGAAATTTCGGGAGGTAATCCTGGAACATGATACTTGCCGTTACACGTTGGTCGGTAGGACGTGGGATGTAACCCGGATCCACGCGGTTTCCGTTTCCATCGTACAAAATGGCGCCCGGTATCTTTTCCTGGGTTTGCATGATACTCAGGCTGGCCCAACTTTCGGTGCCTTTCACAAATTCCCCGTTAAGACGGAAATCAATTCCGGTGGCGTAACCCTGTGCGGAGTTATCGGCAAAATAACGGATGCGTACGTTATCAATTTCGTAAGGAATAATGTTATCGAGTTTTTTATAATACGCTTCCGAAAAAAACTTGAAGGGTCTTCCCCATATTTTCAAATTCCAATCGGTGCCCAACACATAATGGATGGCAAGCTGTGCTTTTATATCCGGGTTCAGCGAACCATCAAACCTCCGCATTTCCCGGTAGAATGGAGGCTGGTAGTAATATCCGAATGCAGCTTTGACCACGAGGTCTTTTTTCAGTTTTGAATTATTTCCTTTGGATAAAATCCCCCGGTTGTACCTGCGATTGGGTTCGAATGAAAATTGAAGTCGGGGGCTTACCACATTCTCGTTGTTGTAACTCCACCAGTTGGTTCGCAAACCATAAGTGAGGATCATGTTGGAAGATTTCTCCAGCGTTTGTGTATTTTGAACATACCCGTTCACACGAAACGTATTCAAATAATTTTCCGCATCCGCGTAATCACTCATTACCAGTTTCCCGTTTGCCGAGGTGGGTTGGGCAAAACCAAGTGAATCGTTGTAATACCATTCGTGCAGGATGTCGTGAATCTTTTCGACCTGCACCTGCGTTCCCCATTGAACAATGTTGTTTCCAAAAGAATAATACCCGCGGTGGCCAAAATTATAAACGAGAGCTTCAATCGAATTGCGGGCACTGTTGAGATAATCACCAATTCCGAGACTTGACCTCGATTGTCCGAAATTCTTTGAACCCATATCCGTTTCCACATCTTCAAGGCGGTAGGCACCTTCAATGGTGAAATATTCCAGTTCGTTGGAATAAAAAGCGGAAGAATAAAATTTAAGTTGGGTACGGTAATTCGGTTTGTAAACCAGGGAGAGCGCACCGGTAGATGTTTGGTATTGCATCAGGTCCTGACCGTCAAAAAAGATGGTGAGACGAATGGCACTCTTCACCGTTCCAAAAGTTGTTTCCTGCGTTTGCGGGATCATTAAATATTTATTTTGCGCATAACTCCCGAGAAAACTCAGGCTCCATTCATCGCTCAGGTGATACGTTAAAAGTGTTTGCACATCGGAGAAAGCTGCTTTGTAATCGCCCTGCACATCGAGCGTGGAAACCACATACTGGTTGCTCCAATACCGGGCACCGATCAAATAAGTGAATCTTCTTTTTTTCGAAACTCCTGCCACATGCGCCTGCACACCCATTAAACTTGCATTCACGGAAGATTCAAATTTAGTCGGATCCTTATATTTGATATCAAGCACCGAACTCATTTTATCATTATACTTTGCTTCAAATCCACCGGCACTGAATTTAATATTATCCACCAGTTCGGAATGAATAAAACTCAATCCTTCCTTCTGCCCGCTTCGCGGAAGAAAAGGACGATAGATCTCAATGTCGTTCACGTAAATTAAATTCTCATCGTAATTCCCGCCACGCACATTGTATTGTGAACTCAGTTCATTATTGGACGTTACTCCCGGCAAAGTTTTCAAAACCTGCTCGAAACTTCCCGAAACATTCGGCAATGTCGAAACCGTTTTAGCATTAATGATCTGCATTTGTTTTTCACGGTCGCGTTCTTCGATGATCTCTGTTACC
>JBIOHI010000186.1:0-4494 GCA_044448845.1 Bacteroidia bacterium | reverse complement strand
CTACCAATCCATTTCCTCAGCATTCACAAGCAATCTACTTTTGTTTCTGAAAATTTAATTATAAAATTATGAAAACCATTAAAAATATTTCAATTTTGATTCAGGTATTAATTATTACGGTTAGAGTTAATGGTCAGGATAGCTCTAACTTTGAGAAAATAATTGAAAGGATTAATATAAAAAATGATCAAATTTGGGGCTATGCTGGAATAACCCATTTAAGAGAAGGTTCAGGATATTTTGTGGGAGGTAAATTTCAAGATAATAAAAATAATATTTTCGGAGTGGAATATTATCAATTTGGGGAAACACCGGAGGGTGGAATTTTTACACATCAAACTCCGAATCAAATTGTGCATTCAATTACAGCCAATTTAAATTATGGATATTGTATCAATTTCGAAACTAATTTTATAAAATTAATTCCAATTTTGGGAGTAGGATATACAATCGGAAGCTGGAGAACTGATGAACAAATTTCAGGAGGTGGGGGAGGTGGGTCTTGGTTCAGCTTCGGAGGTCCAACGTATATTGAAGTGCCATTCTCTGGGGTTTCTGTTTCACCTCAAATAGATTTAATATTTAATACTTCCTGGGGTGGTATCGGTTTGATGTTAACACACAATACAACATTTTTTATTGGGAATAATTATTCAAGCAATGATTTTGCTTTTCATATTTGTATTGGAAAAATGAGATAAATACAGTATCGAAAAAATGAGTACTGTTTCTGATGCCCAAAGAAATGTGCGAATCATCGAACAACTAACCCAGCCTGCCGATCACCCCATTTCCATTTTTCATCCCCAAGGCGAATACCTCAAAAGATAGGTGCCGGTTGTAGAGTAAATTTAAAAATTTAAACTCGAATACAATAAGATTTACAATAACTTGCTGACTTATTCTATAGAACAGGTTCTTGCATTAAGGTTGATCCGGAAGGATGTGAACAACCGTTCAAATTTATTTTTCAGCGAGATGTGGGTAAAAAAACTTTAATAAACTTAAATCGTTTAACAAACAGCGTAATTACTCAAACAATGAGAAAGCTGATCTTGGTTTACCTTCTTTTGGCAGTACCTGTTTTTTTTGCCGTTGCGCAAAAAAAATCGACAAATGCTACTAAGAAAATGCCGAAAGATGCACCCTTTAAGTCTCCAAATATGCCTTTTTCCTTCGCAATAATGTCGCAAAATGAACTCCTCAAAAAATACGGTTTCGACGAACCGGCTCAGAAACTGATAGAGGCATATTATTACAACAAAAGGAAACGATTTTTGATTGTGCCGGGTTTAGCTGCCTTAGCATATATGATTTATGTAGGAAGACTGATACCACAATACAATGTCCTTAGCACGAATGGTCCGGAATTTATTGCAACTGAACTTGCCTTCGGAGGTTTTTCTTTCTACTGCATGTACCAGGGTTTAAAATCACGCAAGATAGCAGGTAGTAAAAGCGAACTATATGATCGCTTAAGGAAATATAATTTGTCAAAAAAACTGAGTGATCAGGACCAAAAGATCATAGATATTTACAACAAAAAAGATCGTTAACACAGAACCGGTTCAAAAAGAAAGGCCTTCTTGTCTTGAAAATATGCTAAATCAACGATTCTGAATAACTAATCAAGTCATCATTTCCTCTTATTCTTCTTGAAATTGCCAATAATTCCTGTATTTGCGGTTTGTTTGGTGTTTGAAGTTTGAGGTTTGAAGTTTGATGTGGTAAAGCGTTATTAAGTTATTTAATAATCGACAGTCAACATAATTAACGCTTCAACATTATTAACACAATTAACATTTACACCGATGAACTTAAATAATTTTACCATAAAATCTCAGGAAGCGGTTGAGCAGGCAGTGCAGATCGCCTTGCAAAACGGGCAACAATCCATCGAACCGGCACATCTTTTAAAGTCGCTGATCCTAACTGATGAGAATGTGATCACCTATCTTTTCAAAAAACTAAATGTGAACCAGGTTCGCATTGAATCAGCTTTGGAAGCCATGATAAAAAGTTTTCCGAAAGTTTCAGGAGGCAATCCATATTTATCAAACGATTCGAACCAGGTCGTTACAAAAGCACAATCCTATCTCAAAGAATTTGGTGACGAGTTTGTTTCAGTAGAACATATTTTACTCGCCCTGGTGGATGGGAAAAACCAGGTTTCAACTTTATTGAAAGATGCCGGAGTGAATGTAAAGGACCTTAAATCTGCGATAAAAGAATTGCGCGGTGGAAGTAAAGTAACTTCACAAAGTGCCGAAGCACAATATAATTCCTTGAACCGGTATGCGAAGAATTTGAATGAACTGGCAAGCCAGGGTAAACTTGACCCGGTGATCGGTCGTGATGAAGAAATACGAAGAGTGTTGCAAATTCTTTCGCGCAGAACAAAAAATAATCCTGTGTTGATCGGTGAGCCCGGTGTTGGTAAAACCGCCATTGCCGAAGGTTTAGCTCATAGGATTGTAAACGGAGATGTCCCGGAAAATTTAAAATCTAAGAAAATATTTTCGCTCGATATGGGTTCGCTCATTGCCGGTGCAAAATATAAAGGCGAATTTGAAGAACGGTTGAAAGCTGTGATAAAAGAAGTGATAACAGCCAACGGGGAAATTGTTTTATTCATTGATGAGATTCACACACTCGTGGGAGCCGGTGGCGGAGGCGAAGGTGCGATGGATGCTGCAAATATTTTAAAACCCGCTTTGGCTCGTGGAGAGTTGCGTGCCATTGGAGCAACAACGCTTGCCGAGTACCAGCGATATATTGAAAAAGATAAAGCGCTCGAAAGACGTTTTCAGAAAGTGTATGTGGAAGAACCCGACACCGAAGATGCAATTTCCATTTTGCGCGGACTGAAAGAACGTTACGAAGTTCATCACAAAGTGCGAATAAAAGATGAAGCGATCATTGCTGCGGTTGAACTTTCTCAACGATACATTTCCGATCGGTTTCTGCCGGATAAGGCCATTGACCTGATGGATGAAGCGGCTTCGAAATTGCGTTTGGAAATTGATTCGGTTCCTGAAGAACTGGATCAGCTTGAGCGCAGGATCATGCAGTTGGAAATCGAACGTGAAGCAATAAAACGTGAAGGTGATAATGCAAAAGTGAAAGACCTGAGCGAAGAAATTGCCAATCTTCAAAACGAAAGAAATTCATTGAAAGCAAAATGGCAAAGTGAGAAAACAATTGTCGAAGGAATTCAAAGTACAAAACAGGAAATTGAAAATTTAAAACACGAAGCGGATACAGCTGAACGTGCCGGTGATTTTGGAAAAGTTGCTGAGATACGTTACGGAAAAATAAAAGAAGCGGAAAAGAAATTAGAAAGTTTCAAGACCAAACTTTCGGAAGCGCAAGTAGATTCGGTGATGGTGAAGGAGGAAGTGACGAGTGAAGATATTGCCGATGTGGTGAGCCGCTGGACGGGTGTTCCCGTTACACGCATGTTGCAAAGCGAGCGTGAAAAATTATTGCACCTCGAAGATGAATTGCACAAAAGAGTGGTGGGGCAGGAAGAAGCGATCGCTGCCATTTCGGATGCCATTCGCAGAAGCCGTGCAGGATTGAGTGATCCGAAAAAACCGATTGGTTCGTTTATTTTTCTTGGAACAACCGGAGTTGGAAAAACGGAATTGGCGAAAGCGCTTGCCGAATTTTTATTCAACCAGGAAAATGCATTGGTACGAATTGATATGAGCGAATACCAGGAAAAACATACGGTATCGCGTTTGATCGGTGCACCTCCCGGATATGTTGGTTATGAAGAAAGCGGACAACTTACCGAAGCCATTCGCAGGCGACCGTATTCGGTTGTGTTGCTTGATGAAATAGAAAAAGCGCATCCGGATGTGTTCAATATTTTGTTGCAGGTTCTGGATGACGGAAGGCTGACTGACAACAAAGGCCGCACAGCGAATTTCAAAAACACGATCGTGATCATGACATCAAATATCGGTTCACATATCATCCAGGAAAAGTTTGAGGATTTTAATGATTACAACAAGGAGGATAAAATTGCGGAAACGAAGAATTTAGTGATGGACTTGTTAAAAAAATCGATTCGCCCGGAGTTTTTAAACCGCATTGATGATGTGATCATGTTCACTCCGCTGACGAGAGAAAATTTACGTGAGATCGTTGAATTGCAATTTAAATCAGTTCAAAAAACTTTGTCTGAACAAGACATTGAGTTGAACATTACCGATGAAGCATTGGATTGGCTGGGGCAACTCGGTTACGACCCGCAGTTTGGTGCCCGCCCGCTTAAGCGCGTGATGCAAAAAAGAATTCTGAATGAATTATCGAAAGAAATTCTTGCAGGAACTGTGGCGAAAGATTCGAGCATTCTAATTTCGCTCGATAACAAAAAGGAGTTTGTGTTTGGGAATAAATAATTTTTGTGGACTACTTTTATAAAGTTCTTGAATTGAAATTAATCATATGATTAATTCATTTCTTTCAAATATTTTTCAGTATGTT
>JBIOHI010000185.1:0-4531 GCA_044448845.1 Bacteroidia bacterium | reverse complement strand
CCTTTTAACTGGCCGCTGTGTGTTTTAAAATTAAAGAACATTTCGCAGGCCCATGATTCTTTTGATTCAACAAGGTTCTCGCAATTCACCTCCACCCACACATAACGGGTATCGTGGTAGTTGAAAGAAGCCATGTATTTGCGGTCTTTCCTTGGAACATTTGAATCGGGCCCTTCGTAAAGCCGAACCTGTCCTAAGTTGAAAAACGGATTGGATGTTTCAGAAACGGCACCTTCATTTTCGATGTAAAAGATTTTCTCGGCAACAAAAACATTATCTATCCAGGCTTCCCACCGGTAACTTCCCTGCTTCCAATAAGCTCCATGGGTTTTAACTCCCCAACCTTCGCGTACATACACGATGTTTTCATCTTTGCGGATGGTGCGGTCGGTTACGAGGTTCGCGATCTCCGTGCCATCGGCATTATTCACGCATTTCAAACTGATCCTCACATCCCAGTCATCCTCATCAAAGAGCTTGTTGAAAAAAGAAAGTTCACAATAAATAAAGGTACATTCGGCTTCATCGTAAACCACGCGGTATTTTTTTTCATTATTGGCAAGCCATTCCGTTGACCCGAAAATTTTCAGGTCACGAAATTTATAATGAACCGGTTTATCTTTCGCCATGGATCAAAAATTCAATTAGTTGCCGAATGGATTGTTGCTTTTCAATCCTACTACAATGAAAATAAATATATCCCGAATTAAGAATAAGATATTATTCACAAAAATATAATAATGGACGCTAAGAGTTTAATTAAAAAGCGATGAATAATTTGCGGTTTGGTCAACAATGAATAAATTCGCAGTCCTTTTTAAAAAGGAGAGGTGCCTGAGTGGCCGAAAGGGACGGTTTGCTAAACCGTTGTATTCGAAAGGGTACCGAGGGTTCGAATCCCTCCCTCTCCGCGAATATGTCATTTTATGCCTATATTCTGAAAAGTGAGTCACATGGAACTTATTATTACGGTTCGTGTGAAAATTTAGATAAACGAATAAAGGAGCATAACGGTGGTAAGGTAAGGTATACAAAAGGAAGAAGGCCATGGGTGTTACATTATTCGGAGGCTTTCTCATCAAGAAGTGAGGCAGTGAAAAGGGAGATATTCTTTAAAACGATTGATGGATTTAACTATTTGAAGAGGGAAGGTATAACTTGAAGGTTCTCCCGAAGGGACTCCTACAGAGGAATCCCTCCCTCTCCGCCTTCGTTGATTTGGTCTGCGCAATGCTTCGGCAAATCAACTTCGGCGGACAAGTCCGCTGAAAATAATTGGATTCGGGAGGGTAACTGCAAGGTGTGACCAGCATCACACTTTGGAAAAGAGGAGAAAGCTATCGGGTGGTATCTCACCGGTAATAAAATAAATAAAAGATACTTCGGGGTGTATCACGCTAAGGCGTGACTGGTATCGCACCCCGGGAATAAAATAAAAATAGTAATCGGGGTGTAGCGTAGCCTGGTATCGCGCCTGCTTTGGGAGCAGGAGGTCGTAGGTTCAAATCCTGCCACCCCGACAAAAAATAACCATCAGGAGGTCGTATCACGGTTGTAGCGTGACTGCCACCCCGACAAAAAAGGAATTAACTTGTACGAGGTCGAATCACACTCAAAGCGTGAATGCCCCCCGACAAAGCAGTTCTGATCTCAAAGAACTTTTTTTATTTCTAAGAAAGGAAAACGCTAACTTTATTTTTTTCGATGACCACCTCCACATGTTCCTGCATGGTGGTGGAGAGTGAGATGCCGATAAAATCAGCCCGGATCGGGAATTCCTTGTAATCCCGGTCAACCAACGCCATCGTGTGGATTTTTTTTGCCCTGGCCTTGATAAGTGGAAGGAATGCATGAAACATGGTCCTTCCCGAGTTGAGCACATCGTCCACGATCAGGATATTTTTATTTTCAATGTCGGTATGATCAGAATGTAATTGAGTCGAGCTTTCGGAGGGATCTTTTTTGTTCACCGATATTTTAACCAGTTTTAGCTTTAAACGGCAGATCGCTGAAATATTTTCGGCCAGCATCGATGCGATCACGTAACCGTTGCCCTCAATACCGGTGATGATGAGTTCGGTCTCATTAAAATTGTTTTCATAAACCTGGTAAGCAATTCGTTTGAGAATCTGCTTTACCCGTGAATCATCCAGAATTTGTGTTTTCTTTGCCGTCATGATCAAAGCTCAAAAAAAGGATTTTTTTACGAGAATAAAAACCCCAAATAAACAGGAAGGAAAACGGGGGACGTATTTTTTTATAAATCGTTTGCAATAAGCCGAAAAACCCTTACTTTTGCCTTCCAAATTTTAAAAAAATGAAAGAGAACATTCATCCGAAAAACTATAGATTGGTTGTTTTTAAAGACATGTCGAACGATTATACCTTCATAACCGGATCGGCTGTTGAGACCAAGGAAACCATTAAATGGGAAGACGGTAAGGAATACCCGCTTTACAAACTCGAAATTTCCCACAAATCGCACCCGTTCTTCACAGGTCAGCACATGTATGTGGATACCGCAGGTCGTATTGATAAATTCAATAAACGGTATGCGAATAAAAAATAACGTATTATTGCAGCGAATTTTAAAGCTCTCGTATTTTGAGAGCTTTATTTTTTTAAAACATTTATGAATTACATTCTTTTTGACAGTTCCGACCGTGTGAATCTTCTACCCTTCACCTTCACACGTCCATCTTCCGAGGTCCGATTTGGGATCCTGACCATTACCGAAAAATGGAAAAGATATTTGAACAGCAAGGTTTCATTTCTTACCGAAAGTTACCTGAACGCAAAATATCCTTTGGTCACTTCCAAAGATAATATGCTCATCAATGGGACTATTTGCCCGGATAAGATCATCGTGGAAGAAATTGCCAATCTGAAAATGAACGAAGCTCTCGTCATCAATGATCTATTGATTGCAGCGAGAGTGGAGAATGTCGAATTTTTTTCAGAAGCAGAATTCCAGGGAAACCGGGTAGAATCGAAATCCATTGATTTTTTAAAAATAACTTTCACCTACGATATTTTTGCGAAGAACGGTAAAGCACTGACCACTGATTTTGAAATGATCACCCGAGGAAGAACATCGCAACCGCTTTCTCCTACCAACCGGGTAGTGAATCCTGAGAATATTTTTATTGAAGAAGGTGCGGTTGTTGAATTTTCCATTTTGAATGCTTCAACCGGTCCTATTTATATAGGTACCAACTCGGAAGTGATGGAAGGAGCTTTGGTTCGCGGGCCTTTTGCACTTTTGGAAAACGCTACGTTGAAACTTGGAGCAAAAATTTATGGTCCGACAACGGTCGGTCCGCATTCCAAAGTTGGCGGAGAAGTGAATAATTCGGTTTTCTTTTCGTATTCAAATAAAGGTCATGACGGTTTTGTAGGTAATTCAGTGATCGGTGAATGGTGCAATATCGGGGCGGATACCAATACTTCGAATCTGAAAAATACCTATGATGAAGTGAAATTATGGAGTTATGATACCAAGAAATTTGAAGAGACAGGTTTGACTTTTTGTGGGCTGATGATGGGTGACCATTCGAAAAGCGGTATCAATACGATGTTCAATACCGGTACCGTGGTGGGCGTAGCTTCGAATGTTTTCGGAGCCGGCTTCCCGAGAAATTTCATTCCTTCATTCTCGTGGGGAGGCTCCCACGGATTTGTTACCCACAAACTTGAAAAAGCATTTGAAACGGCTCTCGCCATGCGTTACCGGAGAAATCTTGATTTTGATGAAATGGAGAAAGCCATACTGAAAGCCGTTTATAACGAGACCGGGAAATACAGGTACTGGGAAAGAAAATAAAATTAAGTTCTGCTATCTCATGATGGAACAATAGTCAAAATATTCTTCTTTAATACACTCAACTGATTTTAATAAAAGATTTATGAGAAAAAAAATAATTGCCGGAAACTGGAAAATGAACAAAACTTTTGAGGATGCGATGGCATTGACCACTGAAGTGGTGGGAATGATCAACGATGAATACAACGGAAGCGCGGAAGCGGTTTTGATCCCGCCATTTGTTTATGTGAATTCAATCAGCCGCATGGTGAAAGGAAAAGTTTCTGCAGGCGCTCAAAACTGTCACCAGGAGAACAGCGGTGCATTCACCGGGGAAGTTTCGGCAGCCATGATCAAAAGTTGCGGGGCAAAATACGTGATCATCGGGCACAGCGAGCGCAGGCAATATTTTGGAGAAACAAATTCATTGCTTGCAAAAAAAATAAATGCTGCCCTGGCAAATAATTTGACTCCGATCTATTGTTGCGGAGAAACACTGGAAGAACGCGAAGCCAATAAACATTTTGATATTTTGAAGTTGCAGATTACCGAAGGATTGTTTCATCTCACCAACGAACAAATGAGCAACGTGGTGATCGCATACGAACCCGTGTGGGCGATAGGTACCGGTAAAACGGCAAGCACAGCGCAGGCACAGGAAGTTCATGCCTTTATAAGAAATTTGTTAAAAGAAAAATTCGGTGCGGCAGTTTCCGATAACACCACCAT
>JBIOHI010000184.1:0-4535 GCA_044448845.1 Bacteroidia bacterium | reverse complement strand
TTGCGTGTGAGGTGTCCGAAATGCACACCTGCTTCTAATAATTCTTCAGTATTTATTGTTGACATTTTCTATGTATCAGGATTAACGTTTAACAAACTGGAAGCGTTTGCGTGCTTTTTTCTGTCCGAACTTTTTACGTTCCACCATGCGCGGATCGCGTGTCATGAGGTCTTCCGTTTTAAGCAGAGGTTTCAATTCGGCATTGTATTTAACCAGCGCTCTTGCTATACCAAGCCTGATAGCACCTGCCTGGCCTGCACTTCCGCCACCATTCACGGTACATTTCACATCGAACTGGCCAACGGTATTGGTGATCTCGAATGCTTTGTTGATGACGTGCTGTAATTCAAGCGTGGGGAAATAAGTGTTGGCCGGTTTGTTGTTTATGGTAAAACTGCCTGTTCCCGCAGAAAGATAGATACGGGCAACTGCCGTCTTTCTTCTGCCTAATGCGTTATTTATACTCATTTATTTGATTCGAACTTTAATGGTTTTGGTTGTTGTGCGGCATGCGGATGCTCAGTTCCCTGGTAAACATAAAGGTTCCGGAAGATTTCATTGCCGAGTTTATTGTTGGGCAACATGCCTTGTATGGCGTGCTCCACCACATATTCCGGCCTTCTTTGGAGAAGGCTGATAGCCGATTCCCATCTTTGTCCACCCGGGTAACCCGAATAGAAAACATATTCCTTATCATTCATTTTGTTTCCGGTAAAACGGATCTTATCGCAATTGAGAATGATCACATTGTCGCCACAATCCACGTTTGGCGTGAAGCCGGGCTTGTGTTTGCCGCGCAGGATATTCGCCACTTTGCTGGCAAAACGCCCGAGGGTTTGTCCTTCCGCATCGATCACGAACCATTCCTTCTTGATGGTAGCCGCGTTGAGCGTTTTCGTTTTATAACTTATAGAATCCACTTTGTCTGAATTTTAATTAGGGGTGGCAAAAATAGGCAGGTTTTCGGAATTCACAAACAATTCTGAAAAATTCCTGCAAACTTTTTTGTATTGGAAAACCGGGCTTCTTAACGGCTAAAAAATAAAAAAGTAAATGGGACTAAAGTCTCTGAATATACGGTCTTTCGTGAATATGACTTTAAATCTCACTATTCCCCAAATCTAAATATTTCGTTCCTACGGAACTTTATAACTGAGTTGTGCGAATATTCTACCAATATTTTGCCCCGATGGGGCATTATAGTCCCGGTAGGGACGGCATATCGGTAGAAAAAAATTATCAAATATTCTTGAATCCCGTAAGGATGGGATATAAAAAAGGTGGTCAATTAAGAGACGTTTAAATTGTGGTCACAAAAATGATACGAAGCAATGGACTCTTAACCCATTTAAAAAAACCGTATTAATTCGAAATCATTTGAACGGATAACTCGCCAGCCCGCATCCATTCCTCTCGATGATCTTCATGATCTTGATGTTCATTTCCTCCTTCACCGTCAGCATTTGAGTGTTATCATTTCCCTCCACAAAATAAACCACGAGGATATTCAGCGAATACTGTTGCATGTCGGAAAAATTCACCACGAAATCTTTCAGTGTCAACGGATGATTTTCTATTTCTGTTTTTATTTCCGCCACGATGGAAACGATGGAATCGGGCTTGCTGTCGGGCTTCAGGGCAAGGGTCATACTCACACGTTTGTCCTGGCTATTCGACATGTTGTTCATGGCCGAGTCGATCATTTTTTTATTCGGGACTGAAAGCAAAGTTTTGTCAACAGTCCGGATTCTTGTGGAACGAAAACCAACCTGTTCCACCGTTCCTTTGATGTCCCCGCATTCGATCTGGTCGCCAACTTTAAAAGGTTTATCCATGTAAATAACAAATGAGCCGAGCAGGTTGGCAAGTGTATCCTGCGCAGCCAGAGCAATGGCAAGGCCTCCGATACCGAGCGAAGTCACGAGAGCGGTGATATTCACGCTAAAAATAAATCGCAATCCGGCAAATACTGCCAGGATCACGATCGCAACTTTTGATAACTCTTTTAAAAAATTCGCCAGTTCGTTCGACATGGGTGAATCTTCGCGGTGGCGCATCACGAAGGCAAAAAACTCGGCTCCTCTCATCAGGATCCTGGAAATGACGATCAATAAGGCAATTTCGAAAACAGTATGAATGGACCATCGGATCCCGATCTTTTCAACGCCAACCCAGTTCCAGGTTTCCGGGAATTTAAGTCGGTCGAGGGCAAAATAAATGATGAGCAAAGTAAGAAATTGTTCCAGTGGTTTTCTTTCCAACCTGACAAAAACCTCCGAGAACTGGTTGTGTGAAAATCCTTTTAAGAATCGGAACGATTGCTTGCTGATGAAACCTGCCCCGAACCGTTTGATCAAAAAGCCGAAAATGAGAATTCCAAAACAAATGAAGAACTCAGATACCGGGTTACCGAAAATTTCTTTTTCAAAAAGAGTGATGTCCATGCGGCAAAGATAGGAAAGTAGGAAGAGGGTTTCAAACCGAGAAATTGCTGAAATGCTAAAAAGTGAATCAGGTTGTTTTTCAAAAGAAGTAACATTTATGCCGGAAAAATTTATATTTGAATTGCAATTTTTTCAGCGATGAAAAAAATACTCCTTTTCGGTTTGACTCACTTGTTTCTGCTGAACTTTTCAGAAGCCCAACCAACTATTACTTACTTTTCACCTTTGAGCGGACCGGTTGGATCACTGGATACCATTTACGGATCCGGATTCAGCTCCACACCAGCGAATAACATTGTTTTTTTCGGAGCAACAAGAGCCAATGTTTTAAATGCTATTGCAACCCGGCTTGTTTTAACGGTTCCTGTTGGCGCAACCTGCCAGCCGATCACGGTTACAGTTTCAGGTTTAACAGCGTATTCGGGTAACAATTTTATTGTAACTTATGGAAACGGCAGCACATCAATTTCAACAAATTCTTTTTTAAATGGAGGTGCTGTTGCAACTGGAAATAATCCAAGCAGCGTTGCTATCAGTGATATTGACGGAGACGGCAAACCCGATATGGTAGTTTCAAATAGTGTGGATAGTACTATTTCTATTTTGAGAAATACGGGTTCGGTGGGTAATATAAATTACAGTACCAAAGTTGATATTCTCCTGAGATCTTCACCGGATGATTTTAGAATAGCAGACATGAATGGGGATGGGAAACCGGATATTATAGTTGGAAATAATTATCCTCGTATGTGGTATACTAATCCATATGCGTTGGACACCATTTCATTTTTCAGAAACACAAGCTCTCCGGGCGCTATTTCATTTGCATCAAGACAAATTTTAACCACTGGAAATACCTACACAAATTATAACATAGTTGATATCAATAAAGACGGAAAACCCGACATTATTAAATTAACTGTCAATTATGGATTATTTATTTACTTAAATTCATCTTCTTCCACATATGTTTCTTTTGCACCTCCAGATACTTTTTTGGGAGGAAGTTATAATTCAGATTTTGCATATAACGATTTAGATGGAGATGGAAAACCTGATATTGTTATTCGCTATACCTATGACTCCGTTTTGGTTTTCAATAACACAACCACAGCAGGCGCACTTTCTTTTTCTTCAAGACTTTCATTTAGGTCAGGTGTATATTTGGGAAACCTGCTTTCAATAAATGATATGGATGGAGACGGGAAACCGGATTTGATTTTTACAAGTTCAAGTAATAATCCGGATACAATTGCGATATTGAGGAACGTGAGCACAGGTGGAACCATTTCATTTGCTGCAAGCACTTTAATACTAAATAATACTTGTGGATCATTATTTATTTATGATTTGGACGGAGACGGAAAGCAAGACATTATTAGTAATTATAGTGACTGCGGGTCATTTCTAAAAAATACAAGCACTATCGGATCGTTTGGATTTTCAACGAACACATTTCGGAAGTTGGGACTTGGAAAAATTAAAACCATAGGTGATGTTGATTTGAACGGGAAACCTGATTTAATTGTAGCTCCGAGTTCAAATTATTACAACCCCCCTTATTATTATGGAACAATTGGGAAAACTTTTATAATTTATAGAGACACCATTTTTATACCACCGTCAATTTCGGGCTTTTCTCCTTCGAGCGGTAAGGCTGGAGCCTTAGTTACAATTTATGGTACAAATTTGGACACGATTTTTTCAAATAATAAAGTATTTTTCGGGACCATTCCTGCTACAATAATAGCTGGTAATACTACACAATTAATTATTAGCGTTCCGCCCGGTTTCTCCAGTCAATATATTTCAGTGCTGTCGCGCGGACTTACGGCATACTCGGGTAAACCATTTCTTGTAACATTTCCCTGCGGAGGAAATATTAATTCAAATTCGTTTGCACCTAAAACAGAATTTTACACAAGAATTCAACCATTCATTGTTTCTTTAGCTGATATAGATGGTGACGGAAAGGCAGATATTATTACATCGAATAATACGGATACTTTTACGGTATTGAGAAACACAAGTATTGGCAGCGCTATTTCTTTTGCTCCCAAAATAGATGTTAAAACTTATGGAAGTCCATGC
>JBIOHI010000183.1:0-4542 GCA_044448845.1 Bacteroidia bacterium | reverse complement strand
CGTGTCGGCACCACTGAGGACGGAAATGCCCGGATGTTTACGAATGAATTGTTTAACGAGTTGAATAGATTCGTTCATTTCAAAATGATCTTCATCGATGTTTCCCTGCAAAGCTGTTTCAGGAAACATAACGAGTTGAATGGTGCTGTCCATTTTTTCTTCCGCGATACGCAGCATTTTTTGTGCCTGGTCAACTGGTTCCATGCCTTTGAATTTATCCGTGTAGGGATCTATATTCGGCTGAACTACCATCACATTCAATTCTGTTTCATTCAATAACTTATTTTTTGAATCGTAATTGAACTGAATAAAAAAAGAGGCGAGTACCGGAGCGAAGATTCCGAAAAATAAAAGATTAAATGCTTTCGAAAAATTGAGGAATCGCGAACGTCCTTTTACTTTTTTCAGGTACTCGAAAACTTTTTTATTCAAATAAAGGATCCACATGCTTCCTCCAAAAACCCCCGTGTATTCATACCATTGAACGGTGGAAGGAACTGTGGCAAAAATATTCCCGAGCGTCAGCCAGGGCCAGGCCAGCTGCCAGTTGAGATGCCAGTACTCAAACGCGATCCATGCAAAAACAAAGGCCCATAATGCACCTTGTTCGTTTTCTTTTAGTTGAATGCGGTGATAGACCAGAAAGGGTAAACTCATCATCAGCGTATTGATCACAAACGCTGCGATCGCTCCTTCTGGTGATGCATTCCATATCCAGAACGTGGTACATGCATTCCACAGGAACAAACTCAAAGCCGTGTACAAATAAAAAACGGCTGAGTACTCCTGGTTCCCGCGGATCTTTCTTTCCAGGTATAATAAGGGGACGAAACCCATGAACCCGAGAAAAAATAAATTAAAAGGAGGGAAGCATGCAGTCAGCAATAATGCAGAAGCAAGCGAAAGCAAAAGATACGTCCTGTGATTCTTAAGATTCAAATTTCTTTACTAAAAATAATCCTGTTGCAACTTGGAAGATTTATCAACAAAATCCAAATAAACTTTTCTTAATACCGGCAAATTAAAATCTTGTATTATTTTGCCTGCTGAAAATGAAATACCGCATTGCACTGTTTTTTCTTTTTGCAGTGAGCATGATGAGAATTCATGCTCAGATCTTACCATCTTTTGGTGATTCGCGAACCGGTGGAACAGGGATGCAGTTTCTGAAGATCGCCACAGATGCGCGTTCCACGGCACTTGGCGGTGCCTACGTGGCTATTGCAAATGATGTGGCTTCGCTTTACTGGAATCCTGCAGGGATCACGCAAACCGATACAGGCAAAGTGAATTGCCAGCTTTCATACGCGAAATATTTTGGTGACATCAGTGCGAATTTTGCCGGTGCGGTGATGAAGGCAGGAAAATATTCCTACATTGGATTAAGTGTGTTTACCATGAACTACGGGCAAATGCTGGAGACAACGGAATTTGATCCGAAAGGAACCGGAAGAACTTTTTCACCCGTGAATTATTCCATCGGAATTTCGTATGCAAAAATTTTAACCAACAGTTTCAGTTTCGGACTCACCGGGAAATTTGCGCAGGAAGGTTATGCCGGGGTGAATGTAAATAACGTGATGTTCGATCTTGGTTTGAAATATAATGTTGGTGTCAAGAACACAAGGTTTGGTGTAAGTTTCAGCAATTTTGGTTTGAATGTGAATCCATCAGGTTCGGTTTCTGTTTTGAAATTTAACGGGCCGCAAACGATCTCAACATTCAGCGAAGTTTCTGTTCCGGCAATTTTTCGCCTTGGTGTTGCATTCGATCCGATTCATACAAATGAACATATCCTCACGCTTGCCGGTCAACTCAATCACCCGACTGATAACAATGAAACCTATTCCATTGGTGCCGAATATATTTATCACAAATTTGGTTTCCTGAGAAGTGGTTATGAATTTTTTGCAGACGAAACTAATGTTGTACCAAATTTTGGTGCGGGAATAAAATTACTTCGAAATTTTGGAGGAATCACCATTGATTACGGAGTGCTTGTAAAATCAAGGCTTGGGAATGTTCAACGAATTACGCTGGCTATAAATATTCGATAAAACGAATCATGAAAAAACTTTTTTATATCCTGCTTTTTATTTTTTCCGCAATTATTTTTTCATCGTGCTCCGGCATCTTTGGCAGTAAACAAGATGCACAAACGGACCAAATATTTAAGCAAGGTGCAATTGATCCAAACCTCATTCCCAATGCCGTTGGTTATGTTCCGATATTTCCATTCTTCACAAATTTTTCTCACCCGGTTGATGTGATAGTTGGCTATGATGAATTGATCTATGTGGTGGATGATAATGGTGTGAATATTTTGGATCAGAAAGGAACAAAATACACAACGATCCCGATTCCCGGAGCGACTGATGTGACAATGGACAGGCGGCTTCATTTGTATGTTGCCGGAAGAGTGAATGTGCCAAACGTTGGTAACCGTGCAGCAATTTATCATTTGATGAATACAGCCATTGGTCAATATCAATTTGTGGATACTCTTATTCATCCGTTGTGTGATGATTCGCGAGCCTCAACGGGAAGCCGCGGCAGTGATGATTCGTTGGTTCAGTTCACCGGCATTGCAACGCTTTCTGATAACACCGTTTATGTTTCCAGAACCGGCCCAAGAAATGATGTGAACACTTTTATCCGTCCTGATAATGCCATTTTAATCTATGATCAGGATGGAAATAACACAAGCTATGCACTCGGACTTTCTCCGGTCACCTCAGGTTTGAAATCTGTGCTTGGAGTTTCTTCTATTGCTTCTCTCGCTGGTCCTCCGCAACGTGTGAATGGAATTTCCAATTCAAAAGATTTTTTTATCACGCAATCCGATCAAACACAAAATGTCGAATTCCGTTTTTTGAGAATTACTGCCACCAATGATCCTGATCTTGGTTGGATCTATGGAGAAACTTCTTCGTATTTGAATTTTGATAAAACAAAAGCCGACCGTTTTCAATACCAATCTTTCCGTTTTAAAAATCCGGTTGATTGTTATGTTGCTCCCGATAATTTGCAATACAGTTTTGTTGTTGATACCGGAACAGATTCGCTGTATGTCTTCACCAACCAGGGTTTCGAAGGTGTGAATCCCCCGGCAAATTCCACATTCAAAAAACAGGTGATCGTTTCATTTGGCGGAAAAGGAAGTGACGGAACTTCAAGTGGGCCATTTGGTTTCAACGACCCAAGCGGTGTTTGTTATTTTAATAAGATAATTTACGTAGCCGATAAAAACAACAACCGCATTTGCAGGTATAAGCTGAATACGGATATGCAGTAGAAGTTTTTTTTGGTTCATAAATTCTAAATTCAGTCATCCTTTTTTAATTACATTTGTTGAACAATTTTGAATTTGAAAACACAACATAAAATAATAAACGGAGACAGTAGGCAAATGTTAGAGTTACCTGATAATTCAGTTCATCTGGCAATTACTTCTCCACCTTACTGGCAACTCAAAGATTACGGTTCTGATAATCAAATCGGTTTTGATGACAGCTATGAAAATTACATTAACAATCTAAATTTAGTTTGGAAAGAATGTTACCGAACGCTTCATAATGGCTGTAGATTATGCGTGAACATCGGTGATCAATTTGCACGTTCAGTTTATTACGGACGATACAAAGTCATTCCGATTCGCGAAGAGATAATTAAGTTTTGCGAGAACATCGGTTTTGATTACATGGGTGCGATCATTTGGCAAAAAGTTACCACATCAAATACGACTGGTGGTGGAATTCAAATGGGTTCTTATCCTTATCCCCGAAATGGAATTCTAAAATTGGATTACGAGTTTATTCTCATCTTCAAAAAATTAGGTGATGCACCAAAACCAACCAAAGAACAAAAAGAACTTTCAAAAATGACCTCGCAGGAATGGAATACATTTTTTGCCGGGCATTGGAACTTTGGAGGAGCAAGACAAGATAAACACATTGCAGTATTTCCTGAAGAGTTACCCAAACGATTGATAAAAATGTTTTCGTTTGTGGATGAAATGGTTCTTGATCCTTTTGCCGGAAGCGGAACAACTTTATTAGCTTCAAAAAATCTTCAAAGAAATTCTGTTGGTTACGAAATAAATGCTGATTTTATTCCAATCATTAAAGAGAAATTACAAGTTCAGCAGAATGATTTGAAAGGAACAAGTTATGAATTTGTGAAGCATAAAAATTTGAAAAATAATTTTGAGAAAGAGATTCAAAAACTTCCATACATTTTCAAAGACCCGCATGCACTTGACAAAAAAATTGATATAAAAAAGTTACAATTCGGTTCTAAACTCGACAAAGAAGGCTCGACTAAAAGAGAAGACTTCTTTACTGTGAAAGAAGTCATCAGCCCAGAAAAAATGAGGTTGAGCAATGATTTAACGATAAAACTTATCGGAATAAAAGAAGACCCGATTATAAACGGAGAAGCAACAAAATTTTTAATTGATAAAACAAAAGGTAAAAGAGTTTTCTTAAAATATGATGTATTAAAACATGACAGTGAAAATAATTTGATGTGCTATCTCTATCT
>JBIOHI010000182.1:0-4559 GCA_044448845.1 Bacteroidia bacterium | reverse complement strand
TTATTATATGGGTAATTCTGATAAAGCAAATATATCTTTAATAGGACAGAGCGATTTTAATTTATCGAATGGCAAAAGTTCCATCGGAAATTTTATGATTTTAGGTGTTGGGAAAAACATAAAAATAAAGAAAGTGAATTCTTTCATAGAAATAAGATACCGGCAGGACTTGAATTACTGGAATTATACTACATTAAATGACCCGGTTGATGGTGAGTTTAAAATAAGAACAAATAATTTATTATTATGCTTGGGAATAATTTTATGACCTAAGTTGAGGCGAACGTCCCGTTCGTGTCGCTTGCATAAAACAGTTTCCCAATAATTTCCATGCAAAGAGTTTCGCGAACTTTATTTACTTCGCAGGAACTTTATAATTATTAATTGAAAATATTAATCGTCCGTTTCAGTTCCATTGGCGACATCGTGCTTACCACACCGGTAGTGCGTTGTCTGAAGAAACAATTGCCCGATGCTGAAATTCACTTTCTCACCAAACCCGAATACGGAACTATCCTTGAAAACAATCCGTATATCGACCAACTGCATTTGCTGGATCAACCGTTGTTAAAAAAATCGCTGGAGTTAAGGCAAGTTGGATTTGATGTTGTAATAGATCTGCACAATAATCTCCGAACAAGGATCTTAAAAACAATTATCGGTGTAAGCAGCTACAGTTTCGAAAAACTCAATTTTGAGAAATGGGTGATGGTGAATTTCAAGATCGACCTGCTTCCTAAAATTCACATTGTTGACCGGTACATGGAAACCATTGCCCCACTTGGGGTGAAGAATGATGATGAAGGACTGGATTATTTTGTAAACGAAAAGACTCTGTCACCTGATTTAAAGACGCATAATTATGCGTCTCCACTTTGGAATAGGATTGACTCAATACCAAAGGATGAATACCTGGTGTTTGCTATCGGGGGAAATCATTTCACTAAAAAACTGCCGAATGAAAAGATCATCTCCATCTGCAAACTCATCAACGAAAAAATAGTTTTACTTGGAGGAAAAGAAGATGAAGCGAACGGTGATACCATTGCGAAAGCATGCGGTGAGAATGTCACCAACCTTTGCGGAAAACTTTCCATCAATGAATCGGCATTTATGATCAAACATTCCGAAAAGGTGATCACCCACGACACCGGGTTGATGCACATTGCGTCAGCATTCAAAAAAGAGATCATTTCCATCTGGGGCAATACGATACCTGAATTTGGAATGCAGCCTTACTACGGAAGACACAAAACACAAAATTTTAAACTCGAAACTTTAAACCTGAAATGCCGCCCTTGTTCAAAAATTGGTTTTGACAATTGTCCGAAAGGTCATTTCAATTGCATGATGCTGCAAGATGTAAATAAAATTGCAGAAGTTGCTTTTTAAATAAGGCACTCCCGATTTATCAATTTTTATTTTACTTTAGCCGCCTGACTTTTAACTAACCATATTGAAGATACATGGACGATATCATTAAACAAATTGAAGAAAAATATAATGCTCTCGGGCAGAATCCGGAGACCTATTTGAAAGGATTATTGCACAGCAAACCTTTGAACTACTGGGATTACGTGCAAGTGGACGCCTTGCTCAACCTTCAGATCCAGCGAACCGTCTATGCCGATGAAATGATCTTCATTATTTATCACCAGGTGACTGAATTGCTTTTAAAACTGATCAAACACGAACTGGAGCAGGTCATCTTTTCTGAAAATATTACACCTGAGGTTTTCACCGAAAAAATGGAACGGAGTTGCCGTTATACCGAAATCCTGAATTCATCTTTTGGTGTGATGTCGAAAGGAATGAATTATGAAGATTACAATAAATTCCGCCTTTCCCTTGCTCCCGCCAGCGGATTTCAGTCGGTTCAGTTCCGCGAGATCGAGATATACACCACCGATCTGATCAACCTGGTCAAACATGGATTCAAAGAAAAAGCGACTTCGGTTGAAGAATCCTTCAATTACCTGTATTGGCTCGATGCCGGCCTTGACCGGAAGACAGGAAACAAGAGTTTGACCCTTCAGCAGTTTGAAGAAAAATATTTACAACACCTGATCGTACTCGCGTACCGATGCAAAAAAATAAATATCGCTCAAAAATTTGCCTTGATAAATTCATCGGGCAATAATTTTGACGCGTTGAAAAATTCGCTTCGTAAATTTGATTATCTGTTCAACATCAAATGGCCGCTCACGCATTTGGAAACTGCCGAATCATATTTGATCGAAAAGGGAGTAAAACGTGCCGCCACCGGAATGAGCGACTGGCAAAAATATTTGCATCCCTCCTACCAGCGCAGAATTTTCTTCCCCCAATTATGGTCGGAGGATGAATTGAAAACCTGGGGACATTTCACACTCTCCTAATCAAAACCTCTTTTTACCGGCATCTGAAAACATCAGTAAACATGCCGGTTTTTATAGAAAGTGATTGCTAAAAGTCAGCATACAAACTGCGATAAAAATTTCGTTTTCCTTGTTTTTTTGGTTTTATTTTGTAGTGTGATTTTGAATCCCTTTTCATCGAACCTTCTTAAGTTAAAAAATATGAAAAACCTGTTCCTGCTTATCGCTTCCGCCATGCTAACCACCGCATTGTTCTCTTTTGTTCTACCTGAAGACCCATGGAAAGTTCCAGAGAAATTTGAAAAAATGAAGAATCCCGTAAAGTCGGATGCTGCTTCCGTGAAAGCAGGCAGAGAAATTTATATTTCCCATTGCAAATCTTGTCACGGTGTGAACGGTAAAGGCGATGGACCCAAAGCGTCACATCTGAGCAACCAGCCCACAGACCTTACCACAGCCGATTTTCAAAAGCAATCGGATGGTTCGTTGTTTTATAAAATTTATTATGGCCACAAGGACATGCCTTCTTTCAAGAAACGTATTCCGGATAACAAAGATGCGGTAGAAGAATCATTCGGAGAAACCCGCGGGCCTGGGGATCTTATCAATTATATCCGCACGTTGAATAAATAAAAGTCAAAAGAGATGCAAAATCAAAACGGTATGAAGGATTCGCTTCATACCGTTTTTTATTAAAAGTTTTACTGGTTCATCAATGGACTCCGTTGAATAACCTGCCCCACCTGATCTTACCGAAACCGGTAGCATGATCGTCCCAACTCATCCAAATGAATAGCGCTTTACCCACGATGTGATCCTGCGGTACAAAACCCCAATACCTCGAGTCGGCTGAATTGTGGCGGTTGTCACCCATCATAAAATAATAATTCTGTTTGAATTTATAGGTCGTGATCTCTTTTCCTTCCAGATAGAATTTACCTTCCCGCATTTCGAAGGAGGAATTATTCTCGTATAATTTAATCACGCGCAGATAAATATAATAGCTGTCGGAATCGAGTTTGATCACATCTCCTTCCTTCGGAACATAGATTGGTCCGTAGTATTCGCGGTTCCAGTCGAAACGAGCATTACCGGGATAACAACGCTGTTCCATGTGGTTGACCTCGCCTTTGGACTTGAAAGCAGTGTCAACTTTTTTCACGTTGCTCATTGCGCGGACCTTTTTCAGGTTGTCACCGGTAAGAAACATCAGGTATGTATCTTCACTAACCCGGGTAGCATCGTCTTCCTGTTGGCTTTTATAAAAATCTTCGGAAGTTTTGACCAACCTTGGAGCTCGCATTCCCATGTCACGAAATGTTTTATTCGGGATCACAGATCCATCGGTATGAACTTCGTATCGGTACTGCCCGTGGTCAGGAAACGGAACAAGTTTATGGTTAAGAACTATTTCACCCCGGACCACCTGCAGTGAATCACCCGGAATGGCAATACATCGCTTGATGTAATTCTCCTTTTTATCGATTGGCCGCCCATCCTCATCTTCATAGGTGCAGGGATAATTGAATACCACCACATCCATATTTTTTATTTTTTGAAAGCCGGGGAAACGAAAATACGGCATTTTGAACCACTCGAGGTAAGAACTTCCTCCAACAATGGGAAGCGTGTTATGAGCGAATGGAAACGAAATAGGTGTCAAAGGAGCGCGTGCTCCGTAATTCACCTTGCTCACAAAAAGAAAATCGCCAATGAGTAATGATTTTTCCATGGAGGAAGTTGGGATCACATAAGCCTCGATGAAAAAAGTACGGATCAATGTGGCCGCAACAACCGCAAACGCAATGGCATCCACCCATTCCCTGGTTTTTGTTTTGGGAGGAAGACGATGAACAAAAATATAATAACCGATAACGGTTGCCTCGACTACTGTGTAAAAAGCAAGACAGGTCAAAAAAGACGCGCCTGCAAAGATCACCATCACCAGGAAAAAGAAGCTGTTGATGGAGGTGAGCAACCAGAAATTGAATCGCTCGCGTTTTGAAAGAATGCCAATAAATTTTTGATACGGATTTTTGTACGGTGTTGGTTGACTCATTTATGATTGATTTGATATTTTAATCCCAGTAAAACGAAATTGAAGCGTCAATATTACAACAAATTATGCAGATGCGAAAAACAGTAAAAACTGTTTCATCTTAAAGGTGACCTGGTGAATAACGATGAGGTTTACGGTTGAGA
>JBIOHI010000181.1:0-4576 GCA_044448845.1 Bacteroidia bacterium | reverse complement strand
TTCTGGATAACTTTCAGGTTGCGGTTATGAACTCCCAGGATTTCGGATGGTTCAACGGTTTCGAAGATTATTTCCTTGTTTACCAATTAATTTTTTTTGTTGATTGATTTTTTGGATTGAATGATATTTTTGTACGCAATAATACTAAATATTTTTATTCGTGGCTTTTATCACGCTTACGAGCGATTACGGAATCAGTACCCCTTATGCGGCAGCACTCAAAGGAGCCATTTACTCGGCCTTTGCAGATGCGAAGATCGTTGATATATCCCATTCCGTGAAACCGCACGATATTTTACAGGCTGCTTACATTCTTAAAAATGCAGTTCCCCATTTTCCGCAAAACACCATTCACTTCATTGCAATAGAAACATCCATCGCATTGCACAAACAGGTATTGGTGGTTGAGAACAAAGGGCAATTCTTTATAGGTGTGGATAACGGTATCTTTTCATTGTTGTTCGAATCGGCTCCGGAAAAAATCTTTTCCGTTAAACCGGAATTCATTAGTGAAGAAGATCTGTTCCCGGAGAAAAATTTGTTTCCGGTGATCGCATTAAAAATTCTGAAAGAAGAACCTATATTCTCGTTTGCCGATATAGCTGAAATAAAAAACATCAAGCAGAATATTGCACCGGTGGAAGAAGGAAATATCCTGAGGGGAAATGTGATCTTTGTTGACGGGTACGGAAATTCGGTTACCAATATCTCGAGAAACCTGTTCGAAAAGACCAATTCAGGCAAAGCACGTTTCAGTATTTTTTACCGGAGAAATGACCAGATAAAATACATCAGCAGGAATTACCACGATGTGAAGAACGGCAGCGAACTCGCATTGTTCAACGAGACCGGTTTACTCGAAATAGCCATGAATACCGGCAAAGCCGGGCAGTTACTCGGATTAAAGGAAGGAAGTCCCATCTTTATCGAATTTTATGATTAACCGTATCGTTCGCATGTCGTTTGTTCCCGGAAAAGTGGATGAATTCCTGGGTATATTCAATGAATCGAAAATGAAGATTGCGGCATTCGATGGTTGCAAAGAATTGAAATTGTTGCGTGATGCCAAAGCATCCAACATATTTTTTACGTTCAGCATCTGGGAAGATGAAACAAAACTCGATGCCTATCGTTTCTCGGAATTATTTAAACGAACCTGGTCGCGGACAAAGATCCTGTTCAACGAAAAACCCCAGGCATGGTCCACCCTGATCGAAGACGATGTAAAATGAAAAAAAGATTGAGGCCGTGTTTTATTTTACTTTTCGTCATGCAGACTTTTTTCTCATTAAAAGCTGTTCCGCTTGATTCGGTGAAAGTAAAATTCATTGACGGAAAAAGGTTCATCATTCACAAAGTGGACAAGGGACAAGGATTGATGGCCATTGGCAGGCGTTACCATATTGATGTTACTAAAATAGCGGAAGCCAACCCCGGCAAAACAGGAAACTTAAAACCGGGAGAGAAACTTTTGATTCCGGTTGTTTTTACACTCGATTCACAAAAGGCTGATCAAAATAATGAGCCGGTGAACTTAGTTGCCAAATCAGAAAAACAAGGACAAAAAAATGATCACGCTTCGCGAAAAAATCTGCACGATACCGGTCTAAAAGTGCAACCCGACAAGTTGGAAGAAACTCACGCCAATGCAGATGCAAAAGAAAAAGAGGTGGTAAAAATGCACGTGGTATCGAAAGGTGAAACTTTGAAATCCATCGCGCAAAAATACAAGATCACCCCGCAGCTGATCGTGAAGTGGAACGGGTTACACACAGCACGGATCGAACCGGGACAAGAACTCATCGTGGATGGTTCGATCGTTATCAAGCCTTATGAAAAATGGAATGAGCCGAACTCGGTGTCGGGTAAAAATATCATTCCGAAAAATATTCTTGCCTATGGAGAAGAGATAGCTGAAACCGGTTTTGCTGTTTTGGGAACTGAAAAGCAAATTTTGCATAAAACTCTTCGTGCCGGAACATTGCTGCTGGTCACTAATCTCGATAACGGAAAGCAATGTTATATAAAAGTTACAGGGACACCGGAAAAAAACAACACCGAAAATATTTTGGTGATCGATACAGAAACGCAAAAAAAACTGGATACTGTTTCCGGCACCATCCGCATCAAAATTCAATACCTTGTTCCATGAGCGAATTTACCCCGATAAGTGTGGTCATCATTACTTTCAACGAGGAAAAGAACATTGCGCGCTGTATCGATTCAGTTAAAGAAATTGCCGATGAGATAGTGGTTGTCGATTCCTTTTCTAATGACAAAACTTCGGAGATTGCCAAAAGTAAAGGAGCAAAAGTCGTATTGAATAAATTTGCCGGGCATATTGAGCAGAAAAATTTCGCCATCACCCAGGCAAAATATCCTCATATCTTTTCATTGGATGCCGATGAAATGGCTGATAAAAGATTATGCGATGAAATAAAAAAAGTGAAAGAGAACTGGATCGCTGATGGATATTCCATGAACCGCCTCAATAATTTCTGCGGTCAATGGATCCGGCATGGCGCCTGGTACCCCGATGAAAAGTTAAGATTGTGGGACAGCCGAAAAGGTAAATGGAGCGGTTTAAACCCGCATGATAAATTCGAAATGAAAAAAGGCAGCGGAGAAAAAAAATTGCAGGGGAATATTTTGCATTATTCATTCCGTTCAATTGAAGAACTTAAAATAAAAACAGATCATTTTTCCGATATCTCCTCGCAGACCTATTTTGAAGAAGGTATTCGTTCGAATGTTTTCAAGATTATTTTTAAGCCACCGGTTCGCTTCATCCGGGATTATTTTTTCAGGTTAGGAATTTTAGATGGCAGGAACGGGTTGGTCATCGCCCTGGTAATTGCCGGTGAAGTGAAAATGAAATACCGTAAATTACTTCGTTTGCAAATGAATCGCTCTCTGCACTGATTCATCTTTTCTCGCCATCAGGGGTAAAATGATAAAGATCACCGTGCATGCCACACCAAGTTGTGTTTCAATCATCGGTTCGGTTAAACAGGAAAGCAAAACCATCACGTATGCCATCAGTAAAAAATCATTTTTGAAATTCTTTCGATAGAATAAGGGAAAGAAGAAACAAAAGACAAATGAAGCAACTCCCATAATTCCCATGCTGGCCAGGTAATACAGAAATTCATTATGGGGAATAATAGGCGTGGTAATTTCAGGATTCCGTGACTTGAATAATGCATTATTTTTTATTTCCAGGTCACCCAGCCCGCAACCAAGCAAAATATTTTCTTTCCAAAGGATGATTGAATTCTGGTACGAAATAAAACGGGTGGCGATTGAACTGTAATTAGCAACACCGTTATTCTGATAAATACCAATGTCCTGCCTGGTATTGACGATCTTATTTTTAATGGTAGGTGATAAAAAATAAGTGCTCATGCCAGCACCAAAAATAAACACGAGGATGATCGCGGCCTGCCTGTAAGATTTTCGTATTCCCAGTAGAACCAGTTCCGTGAAGGTGATCCCATACAAAGCAAGGATCCCGCTTCTCACCGAATAAACATGAACGAAGAACAATAAAAAAATTCCCAGCGAAACGATAACGGTCTTGTCATAACGGAACAGTTCCGCTTTATTTTTTACGAGGTAATAAGAAGTGTAAACTGCAAGTGCAGCGAGAATACTGAACCGGATATGATTCATGGGAGTCGGCATCACTTTGGCGTTGAGGTATGCATGATTGATCTGAATAAAATAAATAAGGTAATGGATAAAAACATACAAGGCCACCAGGGTGCAGCTTAAGAGAAAAATGAAAAGCAAACGGTGATAATTTTTTCGGCTAAACTTGATCACTGCTGCACAGAGTGCTAAAAATAAAAATGGGAGTTTGATCTGGATCCGCTGTAAAATATACGAATGATGATCTGAATTAATAAATCCGGCCAGGAGGTAAATGCAGATGAATGAAAAAACAAAAAGCGCTTTATCGTTCCAAAACGTTTTAAAAATTTCCTTTGGTTTCGTGAAAAGAAAAGCGAATAAAACTAAAACGATCATCGACAAGCTCAGTAAAGCCGGGGCATGCAGCCAACCAATATTTTCTCCTTCCAGCTTCACCGATGAATCAGTGCTTAAAGAACTCGAAGGATAACTTGAAAAATAAATACTGACGATCATGATCGCATAAATGACCGTTGCAATTTGCTCTTTCAGTTTTGGATTTAATTCAAACATATTTTGAATAAAAAAAACAAAAGTAATGAAATCATCGGGTTTAGTTTATTAGATCGTGTAAGCATTTAACCTTCATGAGTCCGGTTCACCAATGAACAAGCAAAAACAGGTTGAATATAAATAGGCAGCGGTATTTTGTATTTGAAACGCTTTAAGAAAATATTATGAATGTTTTATTTGTTTTATTGTTGACAAAGAATAATTTAGGAGAAATTTTTAGTAACTTTTTTATTAATTAATAACCTAAACTCTTCGCGGCTTCTTGGGTCTGACCCCGCCATGCGGCATCGGTGTTTGGTCTTTAATAGACAGCACGTTTAAGCCGCTGCCTTGCAGCGCTCTGACGGCTGATTCGCGGCCGGAGCCAATG
>JBIOHI010000180.1:0-4590 GCA_044448845.1 Bacteroidia bacterium | reverse complement strand
CTTTGTGACCATCACCGGGGTGAATACACATTTTACACACAGGGGTCATCGGTATTGAGTTTTAACAAGAGCGGTTCGCCTCCATCATCGCTCACCGTTAATTTTTTTAATGCGATAAACGATACCTTGCTGATGGCGAATGTTACAGTGCCTGTTTCTTCCCCACTCGGAAATTATACTGCAACCATTACCGATTCCATTGACGGAACTTTTAGCGGAAGCTTTATAACAATTAATGCGGGAAGTTTAAGCGGTATCACGCCAAACATCGCTCCGCGGGGGCAAACACTGAATGTAACAATAACAGGAAACGGAACAGCATTTGTGCAGGGAAGTACAACAGTTGCATTTTTCAATTCCGGAACGTCCACTATGGTAAAAGTGAACAGCGTAGTGGTGAACGCTTCGAACATGGCCGTTGCGAATATTACTGTTCAGCCTAATGCGGTGGCGGGAGGTTATGATCTTCGTGTTACTACACCGCTTGACGGGTTGTTGCAAATTTATGGAGCATTCACGGTCACGGGCCCGGTTATCAGTACCGGTAATGTTTCACCAACTAATTTTTACCGGGGAACGAAACTCCCGGTTTTTATTACCGGCACCAACACGCATTTCAACCAGGGAACCGGAACTGCCGTTTACTTTTACCGACAGGGATCACCGACATCCGATATTAAAACCGATTCAACCAGTTCAGTGGGAGCGAGCACGATCACTGCCTTTGTAACGGTGAGCAAGACTGCCGTTCCGGGCACTTACCAGTTGCGTACCAACAATGCCACCGACTACGAGATCATTTATTCGGGAAATATCACGGTGAATAATCCTGCATTGAAAACGATCAATCCACCGGCATCGGTGAACAATCGTGTTTTGGATATCATGATCACCGGCAGCGGAACCAATTTCTCGCAGGCATCGGCAACTAATTTTGCATTCTTTTATTCGGGAACTTCCACCAATAATATTGTCATCAATTCGGTGAATGCCATTAATGATTCATTGGTCGACCTGAACGTGAATGTAATTCCTACGGCAGCCACCGGAGTTTATAATATGGTTTACAACTCACCGGATGACGGCAATTTATCCATCTATTTTGTGGTGAATACGGGAAGCCCTTCCATCTTGTCCATGTCACCTGCATCGGCTAAACGCGGGCAAACGCTTGACGTGACCATCAGCGGGCAGAACACGGCATTCCTGCAGGCGAGCACCACACTAACCACCGTGTTCATGCGATCGGCAAACCCGTCACCGTTCTTTAAAATAAATTCCAGAACCGTTACAAGTGATAATTTGATAAAACTGAATGTAACGATCGATTCATCCGTTGCAGCACTTGGAATTTACAGCCTGAGTGTGGGAGATACGATTGACGGTTATCTCAGCCCGACTTATCCTTTTAATGTTTTGAATGTTGGCGTTTCCTCGCTCCCTGGAATTGAGAACGGGTTAAGCATTTACCCCAACCCGGTGAAAGAATATTTTTTCATTGAACTGAAAACCGCAGATGCAACCATTGAACAAATTATCATTACAGACCTGATCGGAAGAAAAGTTTTCGAGCAGCAAAATCCTGTTTTGCAAAACGGATTGATAAAATTAGAATCCGGACAAATGAAGCTTCATCCCGGAACTTATTTCATAATTGTTCAAACGCAGAATGGAAATTATTTCAGGAAACTTTTGATTGAATGATTCTTCAAATAGTAATTTTTTTTGAAAATTAATAGTAATAAAAACTCAATATGCGAAAATTCAACCTGTTTATTTTAATCTTTTGCAACGCCTTATTTTCTTTTGCACAAACTATCACAGATGTATCCCCAAACTATGGAGCAAAAGGTCAAACATTGAACGTTACAATTACCGGAAACAACACTCATTTTACTCAGCCATCAGCGACCACGGTTACTTTTTTTAAATCGGGATCGCCCACTTCGGCTGTGAATGTGAACCACTTCAGTTCGTCTTCATCCACAACAATAATTGCAAACATCAGTATATCGCCAGGCGCAGCAAATGGGTTATACGATATTGTTATTTACGATTTCGCTGACGGAATAATCGGTTCGACTTTTTCGGTAGTTAATGTCGGCATTCAAAATGTTAATGAAAGTGAAAACGCATTTGAAATTTATCCCAATCCGGTGAAAGAATATTTTTTTATCGAAATAAAGGATAAGAATTCGGAAATTGAACAAATTACTATTCTTGATTTACCGGGAAGAAAAGTTTTCGAACAACTAAAGCCGGTTTTGCAAAACGGTTTGCTAAAGCTTGACGCAAATCAAATGCAACTTCATTCCGGCACTTATATTATTAATGTGCGAACAACTGGTGGAAATTATTACCGGAAGATACTGGTGGAATAATTTTTCTCAGCGAACTCTGCGTTATTTATTATTGGCTTTACTCTGCAACCTCCGTGGTTTTAATTCAAATATTCTTCTTGCTATCGCACTTATAACTTAGTTTATACCAGGAATGCGAATCGTTTAACAAGCCCCGAACACTAACCCTAAACCAACAACTCCCAATTTTAAATTTTAAACTTTGAACAATGTTTCCGTATTTTCGCTGACTACTAAAAAAGCATGTCGGTAATCGTTGACCACCTAACAAAAGTTTATGGGGCGCAAAAAGCGCTCGATGAGATTTCATTCGAAGTGAAGCCCGGAGATATTCTTGGTTTCCTTGGACCGAATGGTGCCGGTAAATCCACCACGATGAAAATCCTTACGGGCTATATTCCCCAAACATCCGGAAAGGCAAGCGTTTGCGGGTTTGATGTGAAGGAAAAATCAATGGAAGTACGGAAACAAATTGGTTACTTGCCCGAACTCAACCCGCTTTACACCGATATGTTCGTGAAAGAATACCTGGTGTTCGTTGCCGAATTGCAAAACCTTGGAAAAAGATCGAATGATGCTGCCGAAAAAATGATCGAGCGAACCGGGTTGACTGCTGAAAGAAGAAAAAAGATCGGCCAACTTTCGAAAGGATTCAAACAACGCGTTGGATTGGCGCAAGCGATGATTAACAATCCGAAAGTTTTAATTTTGGATGAACCGACTTCCGGTCTCGACCCGAACCAGGTTGGCGAAATGCGAAGTCTGATCAAAGAGATCGGAAGAGAAAAAACGGTCATTCTTTCCACGCACATCATGCAGGAAGTGGAAGCAATGTGCAACCGCGTGGTGATCATCGACAAGGGAAAGATCGTTGCTGATGATAAAATTGAAAAGCTGCAGCAAAAACTTACCGGTGAAGTCACCATTACTGTTGAATTTAAAAATGATGTGAAAGAGAATGTGCTGAAAGATATTCCTGGAATAATTTCCGTGAAACAAAAAGGGAAAAAGTTCCAGTTGCGCTGCGAGCGTGACATCCGGGAAAATTTATCGGCAGCGGCATCACAAAATAACTGGATATTGCTTTCGATGAACCTGGAGGAAGATAGTTTGGAAGATGTGTTTCAGAAACTCACTAAAAAGTAAATTATGAAAAGAGTACTCTCTTTATGGCTTGCGGTTTTTTTAGTTTCAATTTTGTTTGCACAAAAAAGTGATAGCACTTCTTATTCTCGGAAAAGCGGAACAAAGAATAAGGCAGAATTACATGATTGGATTATTATTGGTGCGAACATGTCGAGTGATGTTATTGGTGCAGGATTTTACAATGAGATCACTGCATCAGTTAGTCATAAATTTGATGCCGGTATAGGAACGGCTTTTGAAATAATGGAACTGGCGCATAATTATAAAATATTAAAAATACCGGTTTGCCTGGTGTATAATTTTCATTTTGATAATAATTTTTATTTGACATTCCGACCATCTTTTGTTATACCTTATGATGTAAAATTATTTACGGATGATTACAGCAAAATTCCAAGTCCGTTATTTTATGGCAATCCGGGAGGACGAACTATTAATGATCCAAATGAATTATTGAAAACAGGGATTGGTGTTGCTTTTGGGGTAGTTTGGAATTTGAATGACGAAATAACGTTTCAATTATTATATCAAAATCAACCATCTTGTTTATACGAACCGTATGCAGCAAGACTTGATTTTTTTAGCGCACGCTTCGGAGTAATTTTAAAATGAGAGTAAATGAATCAAATGATGGATAATTGTAATCAAAAAATTATGTTTCACGATAAATATTCCATCCACGAATGGCACATACGCGGGAAAGGGTTCATGCCCAGATCAATTTATTTAATTCTAAACTTTAAACATCAAACAACAAACGACAAACTTCAAACCTTTTAAATGTATAGTATCCTCAAAAAAGAGATCCGCAGTTTTTTAAGTTCGCTCATCGCGTACGTGGTGATGATCGTTTTCCTCATTGCCATCGGGTTGTTCATGTGGGTGCTGCCCGATTATAACGTGTTTGATACGGGTTATGCTGATCTCAGCACGTTGTTCAATATGGCACCGTGGGTTTTTATTTTTTTAATTTCAGCTATAACGATGCGTTCCTTCGGTGAAGAAAAAAAGAACGGTACCATAGAAATTATCACTACAAAACCGGTGAGTGACCTGGAAATTATTCTCGGAAAATATTTTGCCG
>JBIOHI010000179.1:0-4599 GCA_044448845.1 Bacteroidia bacterium | reverse complement strand
ATTGTGATCAGCTGATCGCTGATGATTTGCTGTGCAAAGTGGTACAAAAAACAGACCGTTTTACCATCAAATTTGGCACACAGGATCGTGAAACCATAATATCGAATTTGGAAAATTTGGCGTCCCAGATTAGCAGAGGATTAACAGCGTGCATCAGCGAAAAGTTCGCGCTAATCATAAACGGCTATTACGATGTGAATTCATGCACGACAATGGAAGCTAAGCTTTCAGTCTTCTGACTGCACGCAGCGCTTGCAATCAATGCAATCGCCTAATTCCCTTTTCGCATTTTTTTGAATATGACCGCGTGGTTCCCCGCGGATGAAATCGTATGCCACCACCATTGAACTGTTATCGAGCATTAAACCCTGCAATCTGCCGTACGGACAAATCAGGATGCACACGATCTCGCGGAACTTGGCGAACACAAAATAAAACACAGTAGAAAAAATGATCAGTGAAATAAATTGTCCCCAATGAACAACCGGTCCTTCGGTGATCAGTTTTTTTACTTCATCGGCACCAACGAGGTAACATAAAAAAATATTGGCAATAAAAACGGACAGCAAATAAAAGATCACATGTTTCGAAGTTTTCTTGAAAATTTTTGTTCCGTTCCAGGGAGCGTCATCTAATTTTTTCTGCGCATTAAAATCTCCTTCGATCAGGTATTCGATCTTGCGGAAGAGTATTTCCATGAAAACCGTTTGCGGGCAAGCCCACCCGCACCACAGGCGCCCGAACAGTACCGTAAAAACAATGATGAACACTACGAATGTTACCAGCAATAAGGCAAATAAAGGAAGATCCTGTGGCCAGAAAGGAATTCCGAAAATGATGAATTTCCGTGCAAGCACATCAAGCAGCAAAACCGGGTGGCCGTTTATTTTAATGAATGGCCCGGTGAACATCAGGATCATCAGTGCTACTCCGAACCAGGTTCGCGCGGTATAATTCCTTCCTTTCGGTTTTTTCGGGTACACCCAGTTTCTTTCACCTGATCTTTTATCAACCAGTGAAATGCTGTCCCTGAATAATTCGGTGTTCTCCGGTACCGCCTCGTGATGTTGCATGAATAAAATTAAAAATTTGTGTACAAACTTACTAAAAAAAACAAGCTTCTTTGATGAAGAAGCTGCCCGTTTTTACTTTTTCCGGACTGTGTCTTTTTTAGCCGAATCAGAAGGAACTGCTGCCATTACCGTTATCTTATCTCCCTGCGGAGCCTTGGCATTGGCTGGATTGCTGCCTTGCAAACTCAGAACGTAACTGGCTATGAGTTGAATTTCAGTTGGCTTCAAAACCGTTTGCCATGAAACCATTCCTTTGGCAGGTACACCTTCCTTGATAGTCTTAAAAATATCTTTAACGGTACCTCCGTGGATCCAGTATTCATCAGTCAGATTGGGGCCCACTTTTCCTTCGGCATTGTCACCATGACAAACCACGCAACGCTCCCTGAATATTTTTTTCGCATCGGCAAGTTTTGTTACGTCAGTTACCAGGGTTACATTATTTTCATCCACCTGGTTACCCGCTTTTTTTATGAATTCTTCTTTTTGGATCTGAGCGGATGCCAGTTCATTTTTATATTCCTGCTCCTGCAATGGCATGGCACCGAAAACATGGTAAACGAGCAGGTAGACAACTGCAAAAATAATGGTAGCATAAAACAATACATTAAACCAGATGGGAATGGGATTGTCGAGTTCACGGATCCCGTCATAGTTGTGACCGAGGTCCTGGTCTTTTTCAAGTGAAAGCGGTTTCAGCAGCAGTAATTTTTCCCAACCGCTTAATTCTTCATGACCTGGTTTTGATGGCATTCCTTTCTTCAGTGTATTCACTGATCTCTGTAAATAGATCACTGACACTAACAAAACAGCGGCAAGCAATAAAATAACTCCAAGCAGCATATTGTAAGCCATGTAACTTTTCGGGCCTGTTTCATCTGCTGCAAACACTGTGGTTGCGGCTGTAAGAATAGAAAATGATAATACTGTTTTTTTCATATCAATTTGTTTTTTCGTTTTTTTCGAATGGCATATTCTCCATTTTCTCAATGTATTTTTTATCGATCTTTAAAAGACCGATCAGGAGCGCGATAAAAAATATCACGAACACAAGCAGTGAAAAGATCAGGTAAAGATCGTAGCCTTTGATGTTGTCTAAAAACTGTCCCATGGTTATTTATTTGCCTGAGGTTGATTTTTAATATCGGTTCCCATTCGCTGAAGGTAAGCGATGAGTGCAACAATCTCTTTGTCGCTGTCGCATTTCACTCCTTCTGTTTGCAGTGCAGCGGTAATTTTTTCTGCCTGTGCTGAAAGGGATCTGTTGCAATTTATGATTTCATCATCGGTGTAGGGTACGCCCAGGCTTTTCAAAGCGCGCATTTTTTTCTCCGTGGTGGTTTCGTCTAATTTTTGAGTGATCAGCCAACCGTAAGCAGGCATGATCGAGCCGGTGGAAGTATTTCTCGGGTTCTCCATGTGAGCGAAATGCCAACTGTTCGGGTATTTTCCCCCGATGCGCATCAAATCGGGTCCGGTTCTTTTCGATCCCCACAAGAACGGATGATCGTAAACATATTCCCCGGCTTTTGAATATTCCCCGAGATATCTTTCGGTCTCCGAACGGAAGGGACGAACCCACTGAGTGTGGCACGAGACGCAACCTTCCCGGATATAAAGATCACGCCCCTGTAACTCGAGAGGCGAATAAGGTTTGACACTCGCAATGGTGGGAATATTTGATTTGATGGTAAGAGTAGGAATGAGTTCGACCATACCTCCGATCAATATGACAAGCAGCGAAAGAATAGTGAACATAACCGGTTTTTTCTCGATCACCGAATGCCAGAATTCATTTCCCGTGAATAATTTCGACCGGTCGAGTGAAGCGGCTTCTGCGGGTTCATCGGCAATAAGTTTTCCCTGTAAAATGGTTTTGGTGATATTATAAACGAGTATCAGGAACCCGGATAAATAAAGCACGCCTCCGAGCGAACGAAGCACGTGTAACGGAAGAATTCGAAGCGTGATCTTCAAAAATTCGGGATACATCAGCGAACCGTCAGCCGCAAATTCTTTCCACATCAGGCCTTGCATGAAACCGCTCACGTACATCGGGATGGCGTAAAAAATAATTCCAAGTGTGGCAAGCCAGAAATGAACGTTCATCAATTTCTTTGAATACATCGTGGTGTTGAAAATTCTCGGGATGATAAAATACAACATGGCAAAAGTCAGCAAACCGTTCCATCCGAGCGCTCCTACATGCACGTGCGCAACGATCCAATCGGTGAAGTGAGCAATGGCATTCACATTTTTCAGCGAAAGCATAGGGCCTTCGAAGGTGGCCATTCCGTAAGCAGTAACTCCAACAGCAAGCATTTTCAGAATCGGGTCCTCGCGCACCTTATCCCATGCACCGCGCAGCGTGAGCAATCCGTTGATCATTCCTCCCCAGGAAGGTAAAATGAGCATGATTGAAAAAGCCACTCCGAGTGATTGCGCCCAGGTAGGAAGCGAAGAATACAGCAAATGATGCGGACCTGCCCAGATATAAATAAAAATGAGTGCCCAGAAGTGCAGGATAGAAAGTTTGTAAGAATAAACGGGGCGGCCTGCAGCTTTCGGCAAAAAATAATACATGATCCCGAGAAAAGGAGTCGTTAAAAAAAACGCCACCGCATTGTGACCATACCACCATTGCACCAAAGCATCCTGAACACCGGCATACACCATGTAACTTTTGAAAAATGAAACCGGGAGTTCCAGGGAATTAACAATGTGCAACACTGCTACCGTTACGAAGGTGGCAAGGTAAAACCAAATGGCCACGTACATTTGTTTTTCTCTCCGCTTAATAATTGTTCCGATCATGTTTATCCCGAAAGCAACCCAAACAACTGCGATCATAATATCAATCGGCCATTCGAGTTCGGCATATTCTTTAGAACTTGTTAAGCCGAGAGGCAAAGTGATCGCTGCGCAAACAATGATGAACTGCCAGCCCCAGAAATGAAACTTGCTTAAAAAATCACTGTAGAGTCGTGCTTTACACAAACGCTGGAGCGAATAGTACACGCCCATAAACATGGCATTGCCTACAAACGCAAAAATTATTGCATTGGTGTGTAACGGCCTGATTCGGCCAAAGGTGGTGAATTGGTTTCCGAGATTGGCTGCAGGCCAGTAAAGCTGAACTGCTGCGAGCAATCCTACCAGCATCCCCACCACACCAAAAACCATGGTGGCTATCGCAAAATTGCGGACGATCCTGTTGTCGTAATTGAATTTTTCAATTTGCATACGGTACTTTTATTAATATTGATAAAACGAAAATATTTTTCTTCCCTGTTTCAAAGCGTGATTCGTGTCACGTAAAGAAATGATTTTAATCAGGATTCTTCTTTTGCTCATTTACCTCTTCCTCCGGGATTATTTTTTGATCATCAAATAAGATCCGCACAGACGGGGTGTAATCATCATCCATCTGGCCGGACCGGACAAACCAGATGAAAGCCGCCAAAAAAATCAGCGCCATGAATAAACTGCAACCGATCAATAGGTATAAAATATTCATTGCAGTTTT
>JBIOHI010000178.1:0-4652 GCA_044448845.1 Bacteroidia bacterium | reverse complement strand
GTTTCGCATCTCGGATTTTGAACTTGACAATTCAAAACTTTGTATAAGTTTGCACGACTAAATAAAAAAATAATATGTCAGTAACCACCGAATATTTTTCCATTTTTATTCAGTTTTTAGTCGGTATAGGTTTTGTTGTGTTCGTAATGATATCAACGCACCTGCTCGGCCCGCGAAGAGTTACCAGGATCAAACAGTCGTCCTTCGAATGCGGAATTGAAAGTATCGGTACTCCGCGGATCCCCTTCAACGTTCGTTATTTTTTAACCGCCATCTTATTTGTATTATTTGATGTGGAAGTGATCTTCATGTACCCGTGGGCGGTTAATTTCCGGATGTTAGCAAATGGTTTTTTTGAAATGTTCCTGTTTATTGCTCCTCTATTGATAGGTTTTATTTACATACTTAAAAAAGGTGCATTAAATTGGGAACAATAAAAATTATGGGTTGTTGTGATCTTAACAACCCGTAATCATAAAAATATGTCAACAGAAATAAAAATAGCACAGGCGCCTGCCGGAGTCGAAGGACCTGGGTTCTTCGCCACTTCGCTGGATAAGGTCATCGGTTTGGCAAGAGCCAATTCGGTTTGGCCGCTTCCGTTCGCCACTTCCTGTTGCGGTATCGAGTTCATGGCAACCATGGCTTCCAATTACGACCTTGGAAGATTCGGTGCCGAGCGTTTGAGTTTCTCTCCACGCCAGGCCGATCTTTTAATGGTAATGGGAACCATTGCCAAAAAAATGGGACCGGTATTAAAACAGGTTTACACGCAAATGGCTGAACCACGCTGGGTACTTGCAGTTGGAGCATGCGCATCCAGCGGTGGAATATTTGACACCTATTCGGTATTGCAGGGAATTGATAAAGTGATACCGGTGGATGTTTATGTTCCGGGATGTCCTCCCCGGCCTGAACAGATCATTGACGGTTTAATGAAGATACAGGAACTGGTGAAACACGAATCACTCGGAAGAAGAAATACCGAAGAATATAAACGATTATTAAATTCATACGGGATAGAATAACATGGTGAACAACGAGTATCTGTTGCAAAAAATTCAGGGATTCCTCGGAACTGATTTATTAATACATGAAGAACCGTTTGAATTGCTCACCATTGTTATCAGTAAAAACCGCAACGTTGACCTGCTCCAATATTTATACAACGATGAAGAATTGAAATTTCAATTCTTAACAGACGTTTGCGGTGCACATTATCCTGATCAGAAAGACAACGAACTTTCGGTGATCTATCATTTGCACAGCTTCACCAATAACATTCGCCTTAGGGTAAAATGTTACCTGCCTGTTTCCGAACCTTCCATCAAAACGGCAACCACCGTTTTTAAAGGAGCCAACTGGCAGGAGCGCGAAACGTATGATTTTTATGGGATCATTTTCGAAGGACACCCCAATCTCAAGCGGATCATTAATGTGGATGAAATGGATTATTTCCCGCAGAGAAAAGAATACCCGCTGGAAGACGGAACAAGAACAGATAAAGACGATAAATATTTCGGACGTTGATGCAAAAAGAAATTATAGATATTGATGAGAAACACCGGGAATTAACTACGTTAAATCTTGGGCCGACTCATCCTGCCACTCATGGTATTTTTCAAAATGTGTTAACAATGGACGGTGAGATCATCGTTAATACGGAACAGACCGTTGGCTACATTCATCGTGCATTTGAAAAAATTGCAGAGCACCGACCGTACTACCAGATCACCCCTTTAACCGACCGTTTGAATTATTGTTCTTCTCCTATTAATAATATGGGATGGCACATGACCGTGGAAAAACTTCTTGGAGTGGAACTTCCGAAACGTGCCGAATACATGCGGGTGATCATCATGGAACTCGCGAGAATTTCAGACCACGTGGTGTGCAATTCGGTCATCGGAGTGGATGCAGGTGCATTGACGCCCTTCTGTTTTATTTTCCAGTGGCGCGAAAAAATCTACGACATTTTTGAACTGATGTGCGGTGCGCGACTTACCACAAACATCGGTCGGATAGGTGGATTAGAGCGCGACTGGAACGATGAAGTCTATAAAAAACTCAGGGCATTTCTGAAAGAATTTCCGGAGGCCTTCCAGGAATTTACAAATCTTCTGGAACGTAACAGGATATTTTTAGATCGCATTACCGGAACAGGACCCATCACTGCAGAGATGGCGATGAACTATGGTTTCACCGGGCCGAATCTTCGTGCTGCCGGTGTGGATTATGACGTACGTGTGATGAATCCTTACAGTTCCTACAAAGATTTTGATTTTACAGTTGCCGTCGGCACAAACGGTGATACTTATGACCGTTTCATGGTTCGCCAGAATGAAATATGGGAAAGTTTAAAAATCATTAAACAGGCGTTGGAAAATTTACCGCAGGGAAAATATTTTGCCGATGTGCCTGAATTTTATCTGCCGCCAAAAGAAGAAGTGTATCACAACATGGAAGCTTTGATCTGGCATTTTAAAATTGTAATGGGAGAATCGGATGTTCCGAAAGGAGAAGTGTATCACAGCGTGGAGGGTGCAAACGGAGAACTCGGATTTTATTTGGTGAGTGACGGTGGGCGTGCTCCTTACCGTCTGCATTTCCGCAGGCCGTGTTTTATTTATTACCAGGCATTTCCTGAAATGATAAAAGGTTCGGTGATCGGAGACGCCATTCTAACCATGAGCAGCATGAATGTGATCGCGGGAGAGTTGGATGGGTAAAACCCCTCCTGACCTCCCCAAAGGGGAGGAAAAAGAGGGCAAAAATTTTGAATGAATAAAAAATGAATGATAATATAAACACATCAAAAAGTCCCTCCTCTGGAGGGATTAGGGAGGTGAAATTCAGTGGCGAAACGATGGAGCTTGTTAAAAGCATCATCAAACGTTACCCGGAAGGAAAACAGAAATCTGCATTGCTGCCTCTTTTGCATTTGGCACAAGCGGAATTTGACGGCTGGCTGAGTGTTCCCGTGATGGATCATGTTGCACGGGTTTTGAATATTCAGCCGATCGAAGTTTATGAAGTGGCTTCGTTTTATTCCATGTTCAATTTAAAACCTGTTGGAAAATGTGTGATTGAAGTTTGCAGAACCAGTTCTTGCTGGTTGCGTGGAGCGGAAGACATCATTCATCACATTGAAAAGAAATTGCAAATAAAAGTTGGTGAAACTTCATCTGATGGAAAATTTACTTTAAAATCAGTTGAGTGTCTTGGAAGTTGCGGAACAGCACCGATGTTACAAATCGGTGAAAAATACCATGAGAATTTAACCATGGAAAAAGTGGATGACTTGTTGAATACATGGAAAACTGCCGACAAGCACAGCGCTTATCTCGATACAAACACATTCCGGAAAAACTAAGAAAATGGGGCGCAAAATACTTTTAGAACACGATCACATTGAAGGAATAAACACCTACGAAGTTTTTCGCAAACACGGTGGTTACACTTCTGTTGAAAAAGCCTTGAAGACCATGACTCCCGATGCGGTTACCGAAGAAGTAAAAAAATCGGGATTGCGGGGACGTGGCGGTGCCGGTTTTCCTGCGGGAATGAAATGGAGTTTTCTTGCAAAACCTGAAGGCGTTCCAAGATATTTGGTTTGCAATGCAGATGAATCGGAACCGGGAACTTTCAAAGACCGCTATTTAATGGAACACATTCCTCACTTATTAATTGAAGGAATGATCACTTCGAGTTTTGCTTTAGGTGCGAACACCGCATATATATATGTGCGTGGTGAATTTTTTTACATTATTCGCATTCTTGAAAAAGCTATTGCCGAAGCATATTCAAATGGTTGGCTTGGTAAAAATATTTTAGGAACTAATTATTCGCTGGATGTTTTTGTTCAGCCCGGTGCCGGTGCTTATATATGCGGAGAAGAAACTGCATTGTTAGAATCATTGGAAGGCAAAAGAGGAAATCCAAGGATCAAACCTCCGTTCCCTGCTGTAAAAGGAGTTTGGGGTTGCCCAACAGTGGTGAACAACGTGGAAACCATTGCTTCGGTTCCGTGGATCGTGAATAATACCGGTGACTCGTATGCACAAATCGGAATTGGAAAATCAACAGGAACCAAACTTATTTCTGCATCAGGACATATCAACAAGCCTGGAGTTTACGAGATCGAATTGGGAGTACCGGTGGAATATTTTATTTTTTCGGATGAGTACTGTGGTGGCATCTTAAATGGTAAAAAATTGAAAGCAGTTGTTGCCGGTGGTTCATCTGTTCCGGTTCTTCCCGCTGATTTGATTTTGAAAACCGCAAAAGGTGAACCCCGTTTGATGACTTACGAAAGTTTGTCGGATGGCGGATTTGCCACAGGTACCATGCTTGGTTCAGGAGGATTTATTGTGATGGACGAAACAGTCAGCATTGTAAAAAATCTTTTCACATTCACCCGTTTTTACCACCACGAAAGTTGCGGACAATGCAGCCCGTGCCGCGAAGGAACCGCCTGGATGGAAAAAGTGCTCCATAAAATTATAGACGGACACGGAACTATTTCCGACATTGATCTGCTTTGGGATATTCAGAAAAATATTGAAGGCAATACCATTTGCCCGCTTGGCGATGCAGCCGCATGGCCTGTGGCAAGTGCGATAAGACATTTCAGAAGTGAGTTTGAAGAATAC
>JBIOHI010000177.1:0-4659 GCA_044448845.1 Bacteroidia bacterium | reverse complement strand
TAGCAGTAGGTTTCCGGATGCTTGCCACTCACAAACTTGATGCTTTTGTAAGTGCGGGAAATACAGGTGCCATGCTGGTGGGTTCGATGTTTTCGGTTAAACCAATCGAAGGTGTCATTCGTCCAACCATAACTGCGCTCATTCCGAGGCCGAACGGTAAAATGGGGCTTCTGCTGGATGTAGGTGCAAATGCCGATTGCAAACCGGACGTTCTGAATCAATTCGGGATTCTCGGTTCACTCATGATGAAATATGTTCGTGGCATTGATAATCCAAAAGTAGGATTACTTAGTATTGGTGAAGAAAAAGAAAAAGGCAACCTCGTAACTGTTTCTGCACACCAGATTATGGCAGAATCAGGTTCTTTCAATTTTATAGGCAATGTAGAAGGACGAGACCTTCTTACAGATAAAGCCGATGTGATCGTTTGCGAAGGGTTTACCGGCAACGTGGTTTTGAAAACGATTGAATCGGTTTATGAAATAATGAAGCTACGAGGGATCAATGACGAATATTTTGACAGCATGAATTACGAAAATTACGGTGGGCTTCCCATCCTGGGAGTAAATGCACCTGTCATCATCGGCCATGGGATTTCGAGTGCCAAGGCTTTTAAGAATATGTTATTCTCGGCACGCGATGTCATCAATTCAAAACTCTGCAAGATCATCCAGGAATCCTTTAATAATTTTGTTCCTATTCAATATGAATAAGATCACAGCAGCTATCACCTGTGTCAATGGATTTGTCCCTCCGGATATTTTATCGAATGCTGACCTGGAAAAAATGGTGGATACCAACAGTGAGTGGATCGTTTCACGCACGGGTATCAAAGAAAGACACCTGTTAAAGACTCCCGGACTTGCTACTTCCGACATGGCTGTAGAAGCTGTAAACGGGTTACTTAAAAAAAGAGGCATTACAGCCAACGATATTGATGTGATCATTGTTGCCACCGTTACCGGTGACATGATATTTCCTTCCACAGCCTGTATCCTGGCTGATAAAATCGGAGCGAAGAATGCCTGGGGATTTGACCTTGCGGCAGCTTGCTCGGGTTTTTTGTTTTCATTGGAGACCGGTTCAAAATTTATCGAGTCGGGTAAATATAAAAAAGTCTTGGTAGTGGGTGCGGATAAAATGTCGTCTATCATTGATTACGAAGACCGCAATACCTGCATCATTTTTGGGGACGGTTGCGGTTGTGTTTTGCTAGAACCCAACAACGAAGGACTTGGGATACTTGACACTATCCTAAAAATTGACGGACAAGGAAGGCAATATTTGCATCAGAAAGCCGGTGGATCGTTAAAGCCACCCACCCACGAAACGGTGGATGCGAAAGAACATTTCGTTTACCAGGACGGGAAAGCGGTTTTTAAATTTGCCGTGATAGGGATGGCGGATGTTTCGGAACAGATTATGAAGCAAAATAATCTCTCTTCCGAAGACGTAGCGTGGCTTGTTCCACACCAGGCAAACCTTCGAATCATTGATGCAACTGCTGAGCGAATGGGATTGGGAAAAGATAAAGTGATGATCAATATCGATCATTTTGGAAATACCACGAACGGAACATTACCGCTTTGTTTGTGGGAATGGGAAAAGAAACTGAAAAAAGGGGATAACCTCATCCTCTCGGCATTTGGCGGGGGATTTACCTGGGGAGCCGTTTATTTGAAATGGGCTTATGATGCTCCCAATTGAATGCGGATTTGTGAAATCGAAAAATAATCTATTTTTGACTTGAAAAACAATCGTTATGGAATTAAAAGAAATTAAAGAACTTATTCGGCTCGTTTCTGATTCGGGCGTATCGGAAGTGGAAGTGGAACGTGGCGATTTTAAAGTTTCGATAAAGAAATATGCAGAGAATACGGCAGTGGTTCATTCAGCTCCCTTGGTTCATTCACCGGCCCCGATGGTGGTTGCAACTACTGCTGCGACTCCCGCAGTACCAACGGAAAAAATGGAAGCCGCTGCAACCGCTCCTGCATCCAACTTGGTCACCATCAAATCACCGATGATCGGAACATTTTATAAATCGTCATCACCGGATAAACCACCCTTTGTTAATATCGGAGATGAGATAAAACCAGGGAAAGTGCTCTGTATCATTGAAGCGATGAAATTATTCAACGAGATCGAATCGGAAGTTTCGGGAAGGATCGTGAAGATATTGGTAGAGAATGCTTCGCCCGTTGAATACGATCAACCTTTATTTCTTGTTGAACCAAAATGATGTGATAATTTGATGATGCGCTGATTCGATAATGAAAGTCTCATCTGCACCATCAAATTAGCTAATTATCAAATCATCAAATTAAAGAAATGTTCAAAAAAATTCTGATAGCAAACCGCGGTGAGATCGCTTTACGGATCATACGTACGGCAAAAGAAATGGGCATCAAAACGGTGGCGGTTTATTCCACTGCCGATAAGGAAAGCCTGCACGTGAGGTTTGCCGATGAAGCCGTGTGCATTGGTCCGCCATCTTCCACGCTGTCGTACCTGAATATGCCGAATATTATTGCTGCAGCCGAAATTACCAATGCCGATGCCATTCATCCCGGTTACGGTTTCCTTTCGGAGAATGCGAAGTTCTCGGAAATTTGCCGCGCACATGGAATAAAATTTATCGGTGCTTCGCCCGAAATGATCAACTCGATGGGAGATAAGGCCAGTGCAAAAGATACTATGAAAAAATCCGGAGTTCCGGTTATTCCCGGTTCGGATGGGTTGCTCGCCTCGTTCGAAGAAGGGATTTCATTGGCAAAAGATATTGGTTATCCTGTGATCATTAAAGCAACAGCCGGTGGCGGTGGAAGGGGAATGCGCATCATTCATGAAGAAGCCGAATTCGAAAAAATGTGGGACAGCGCAAGGCAGGAAGCGAAAGCATCTTTCGGCAATGACGGAATTTACATGGAGAAATACGTGGAAGAACCCCGTCACATCGAAATTCAAATTGCCGGTGACCAATACGGAAATGTCTGTCATCTTTCCGAACGAGACTGTTCTATTCAACGCAGGCATCAGAAATTATTGGAAGAATGTCCATCGCCTTTCATGACTCCCGAACTTAGGGAAAAAATGGGAGACGCTGCAATAGCCGGAGCGAAGTCCATAAAATATGAAGGTTTGGGAACGATCGAATTTCTTGTTGACAAGCACCGGAATTTTTATTTCATGGAAATGAATACGCGGATACAAGTGGAACATCCCGTGACCGAAGAGGTGATCAATTATGATCTTGTGAAAGAACAGATTTTAATTGCAGCCGGAGTTCCCATCAGCGGAAAGAATTATTACCCGGTGAAACATGCCATCGAATGTCGCATCAATGCCGAAGATCCTTACAATAATTTTCGACCGACTCCCGGAAAAATTGAAGTGCTTCACAAGCCCGGAGGTCACGGAGTGCGTGTGGATACGCATATTTACGCAGGATACACTATTCCTTCCAACTACGATTCGATGATCGCAAAAATGATCGTAAGTGCACAAACACGCGAAGAAGCCATCATTAAAATGGAAAGGGCATTGAGCGAATTCATCATTGAAGGTCCGGGAATAAAAACCACCATTCCCCTTCACCAGAAACTGATGCAGAATGAAGAATTCAAAAAAGGAAACTTCACCACGGCATTCATGAATACGTTTGATATTAATAAGTAAGGTCAGGTGCGGTCAGACGCATTACGCGTCAGACCGCTAAGTATTTTTCAATTGCAAACCATTCAACCAATCGCCAATTAACTCAGTCCTTCCACAAAAAAGGAAATAACAAATACGCCAGCGCGATAACGATCACATCAATGCCAAACAAAACAAGCAGGTGCGGATAAATGAGTGAAACATCCAGCCCATCCATAGAATTGCGGGTTGCTTTAATTAATACTAACAGCATCGGAATGATAATTGGAAAACTTAGTACCGGCATAAGCAGGTTGCTGTTCCCTGCTTTGGAAGCGATGGAAGAAATAAGTGTGAATGTTGCAGCAAATCCAATGCAACCTAAAAGCATGGCAAGAAAATAATTCCAGAAATCCTGAATAGGGTTTCCCATCAGTGTGAAATATACTCCGAGGCAGATGACGGAAATGACCATCATCAATAAAATATTGTAAACGGTTTTGGAAATGATCACTTCCTGCGGGCTTGCGATCCCGTGGTAATATAATTGCCTTCCTTTGCTCTCGGCAATAAAACTTTTTGCTACCGCACTCACCGAAGTAAACAATAATATCATCCAGAAAAGCGCATTCCAGGTTGGAGGATTCAACACTTTCACGCAAAGAAAAACCACGAACACCGATGAAATGACATGCAGCAGAATTCCATTCACTGCGTAACGTTGCCGCCATTCAAGCAGGAGATCTTTTTTGATGAGTTCAATGATTCTTTTCATTTCCGTTTATTTGAAATAATGAGAGAGAAATCGGGATACAGCAAATATTTTTTTCTCACCTGCATAAAATTATCCAAATCTTCCTTCCAAAAACTTCTGATCTCTCCTTCGGGTTTTCCATCCATGATATTTTTTCTCAACTGATCGGTTCCCGCAAGTTTATCAAAAAAATCAGTGAAAAAATGTTCTTTGTCGGGATCGTTCTGATAAAGATCAATGAGAAAGAACATATACAATTTACCATAACC
>JBIOHI010000176.1:0-4704 GCA_044448845.1 Bacteroidia bacterium | reverse complement strand
TTTTTTTTTTTTATCAACATTTAGGTCAACCTATTTTATATAAATCACCACCCCCCCTTTTGTGGTGTTTGGGGGTTTATCTTTTTCTCAAATGTTTCGGGGGCTCGGGGGGGGGGCCCCCCCCCCCCCCCCCTTCCGCCCGAACGAATACAATAACTGTCATGTCGAACGAAGTGAGACATCTGCCTTTTGTGTTGATGAAATCTTCAATTTTTAATGCAAATGCTACGGCAGATCCTTCGTTCCTCAGCATGACACTTCTATGAACTTCACCCCAAAAGTTTCCAGCTCCGCAAGTATCGGTTCATAAAATTCAGGAGTTATCGGCATTAATACCCCACGTCCTTTTATTTTATCGGTCAATAATAATTTCGCGGCAATGGCCATTGGTAACCCCACGGTCTTAGCCATGGCAGTCAAAACTTCATCTTCCCCTTTCACAACCAATGAACATCCAACTTCACACTTCGTACTTCCCACTTCGTACTTTATTATGTGTTTCATCACGATCATATCCAACTCTCCTTTTTTCAGTTTCCATTTTTCCTGGAGAATATTCTGAAGAATTTGTGCCGGTGTGGCTTCGCGCAATTTTATTTTTTCATCGCTGAACAAACCAAGCCATTCCAGTTTTTTAAATTCATCCGAATTCATTTTGGTATCCAGGAAATCACAAACACGTTTTTCGAGTTCACTTAAATGTTTTCCGGGAGTAAATGCACTCACAAATGCGCGTACGGAAATTTTATCCGAATCTGGGATCACAAAACTATCATCCGTCAATCCAAGCCGCACCAGGTAATTCCAGTTTGCTGAAAATCCTTTCCTGCGAAGAGTTCCGCGCAGAACCGTTTTTGCGCTCTCAATTCCGTAAGGTTTGATATAACTCAGAGAATCGCGGTTGGCATAATTTTCAAATTCTCCGTAACCTTCAATTTTCACTTCTTCCGTTTGAGTAAAGATCCGTGAGGGCGGAATGAATTTCAGTTCACCGTTCTCGAGGTATCTTGCAGTAGCCTGCCCTGCAATGATCACGTTTCGCGGGTTCCAGGTGAATTTATAGTTCCACGGATTGTCGTCATATTCGGGTGCAACCAATCCCCCGCAAAATGATTTAAAGGAAGTGACCTCCCCGTCTTTTTTTTGTATTTCATGGATCATTTTCATAGCCGACAAATGATCAATTCCCGGATCAAGCCCGCATTCGTTTAAAAATAATAAATTGTTTTTTAACGCTTCCTTATGAAGTTGTTGCATCTCTGTAGAAATGTAAGAAGCGGTGATCAGGTGTTTTTTAAAACCGAGACAATCCTTTGCGACCAGCAAGTGTATGGCAGCCGGCAACATGGAAATGACCAGGTCGTTTTTACGGATGAGCTCTTGTCTTTTGGCAAGGTCGTTTACATTTAATGCAGCAGCAGTTCCGTTCGAATGATTTTTTACTTTACTTTGCGCAAGCAGGATGTCGGTGTCGGCAACGGTGATGTGCCATTGATGGGAAGAGGCGTTGTCGAGTAAGTATTTTATCAGGTAAGAAGAGGATAGACCGGCACCGATGACTATAATGTTTTTCATAATATCAAGGTAAACGGTGGCAAAACTAATTATTTATTTTTGTAACGCTTAAAAAATGGAAGAAATAAAAAAAATATCGGTCGTTAAAAAATTCACTGAATCCAAGGAGTTGAATGAAGAGGATAGCACCTTGATCAAACTGGCAAAAGAGGCGGTTCATTCATCTTATGCTCCGTATTCAAAGTTTCATGTAGGATGCGCTGTTTTGATGGAAAACGGGAAAATAGTTTTAGGAAGCAACCAGGAAAACCGCGCTTACCCGAGTGGGCTATGTGCCGAACGTGTGGCTATTTTCCAGGCAGGGGCACTCTACCCGGATGTGCCGATCAGTGCACTTGCTGTTACCGCCAAAGCTGAAAATTACCCTGTCGACAAACCGGTGGTGTGTTGCGGCGCATGCCTGCAAAGCATCAGTGAATATGAATTGAAATTCAATAAACCGGTAAAAATTATTTTACAGGGAGAAAGTGGTGAGTTATGGATTGCCGAAGGTGTGAAAACTTTTTTACCGTTTCTTTTTAAAGCAGATGAACTGAAAAAATAAATGCCGGTTATCAGATCTAATTTCATTGATATCAAACAACGGAAAATCTTTCCGGCTGAAATTGTTTTTGAGAACGGCATCATCAAATCAATCACTGAAATCAACGAAACGTTTTTCGATTATATTCTTCCCGGATTCATCGATTCGCATGTTCACATCGAAAGTTCATTGCTGGTCCCTTCTGAATTCGCTCGAATGGCGGTAGTGCATGGAACAGTTGCCACCGTAAGCGATCCGCACGAGATTGCCAATGTGCTCGGGAAAGCAGGAGTGGAGTTCATGATCGAAAACGGGAAGCAGGTCCCGTTCCATTTCTTTTTCGGAGCACCGAGTTGTGTTCCCGCAACGACTTTCGAAACGGCAGGAGCGACTTTAAATTCAGATGATGTGGATGAATTATTGAACCGCGATGAAATTCTTTACTTATCGGAGATGATGAATTACCCGGGAGTTTTAAATGGTGACCCGGAAGTAATGAAGAAAATTGCATCGGCAAAAAAAATTAACAAACCGGTTGATGGCCATGCTCCCGGGTTGCGAGGCGATTTGGCAAAAAAATATATTGAAGCCGGAATTACCACCGACCATGAGTGTTATACGATCGAAGAAGCAATGGAAAAAATTTCATTCGGAATGAAAATTCAAATCCGCGAGGGAAGTGCCGCAAAGAATTATGAAGAACTGATTCCTTTGATGAAAAATTATTCCGGCAAAATTCTTTTTTGCAGTGATGATAAACATCCCGATTCGTTGTTGCCTGGACATATCAATGCTTTAGTGGCACGAACAATTGCAAAAGGTTACGACCTGTTTGATGTTTTGAAAGTGGCTTGTTTAAATCCAATCGGGCATTACAAATTACCGGTTGGTCAACTTCGGGTTGGTGACCCGGCAGATTTTATCCTGGTAAAGGATTTGAAAAATTATTCAGTTGACAAAACGTTCATCAAGGGATATTCAGTTTTTGAAAAAGGTCAAATGAAAATTCCTTCTGTTTCCGTTGTGCCAATCAATAATTTTAATTGCACGAAGAAATCGGTCAACGATTTTTTTTACGAACCAAAAGAAAACGAATTCGTGATTGAATGCCTGGATGGGCAATTGATCACCAATAAGTTGACGGTTGACAGTTCACGGTTGACAGTTGAAAACGACATTTTGAAAATTGTTGTGGTAAATCGTTACCACAATGCCCCGATAGCGGTTTCGTTCGTAAAAAATTTCGGATTGAAACGTGGAGCGATGGCTTCTTCTGTCGCCCACGACAGTCATAATATTATTGCAGTGGGAGTGAATGATGAAGAAATTTGTGACGCAGTAAACTCCGTGATTGAGCATAAAGGAGGTTTGAGTGCGGTGAATGCTGTTGAAAAAAAGGTATTGCCGTTACCCGTGGCAGGTTTGATGAGTGATAAAGATGCATGGAAAGTTGCTGCTGATTACATGGATTTGAACAGGTATGTCATCCGGGTTTTGGGGTCAACCTTGGAGGCACCTTTCATGAGTTTATCCTTCATGGCATTACTGGTGATCCCGCAATTAAAATTAAGTGATAGAGGATTATTTGATGGGTATAAATTTGAGTTTATCCATTAAGGACACTGCGTATTACCCGATATAATATTATGCTGGGAAGTATCCGAAATACACGTCACATTAATATTGTTAAGGGAAGCCTGGGGTTTTCCGGTGGATGTGAAATTAACTATACCGTCTGTGGCAGTCCACTTTAAGAGGGCAGCTGAAAAGGGGTCCTGGAGAAGCACCACGCACTGTCCCGGCAAGAGTGAAGTGACACTTGCCAAATTCTGAATGATATAACTTGAAGAACTGGTCGGAACGGTGGTATCTCCAAAGATAAAATAAACAAAAAACTTTGCCTGTACATCTCCCGCGGTCATCATGTAATGAATGGTCCCGAATGTATCAACCGTGGAACAGGAGCGAAATGCAAGGTTGTAGGTAACATTTTTAAAGGTCATTGTGTTTTGAGCGGAGGTCAACCCGTTGCTGTGATTGGGAACCTTCGGATCATCTTTCGTGCTGCATGAATAAAGTAAGAGCAAAAAAAATATAATAAGAATAATGCTTCTGCTCATTTACCGTATCCCGAAAAAATGTTAAATTGAATCTTCTTCAACGATGAATTTTATTGACAAATTAGAACTGCTGACGTGGTGTCGCTTGGATTACCGGTGCGCGTAAGTACCAATTTGGAAAAGCTGACTTTTATTCCCGTTGGTGGAACCGCTGTTGAAACGGTGACTAATGCAGTACCGGAGGTAGCCGTGTACTGATATAATCCGCCAATTTTCAACCAAATCTGGATATCGTTGGTGGCTACAGGTTGTCCAAAGGTAACATGAAATGTGTCGGAAACCGTAGGCCGAAAATGGGTAGTTATCTGGAGGTAAGTTGTACTGTTAACAATTGCGTATGCAGTCATCGTATAAAAGTTACTTGATCCACCACTCAATGAACATGTGGCAGGATTCAGAGAATCCTTCACTCCATTGATCAGAATCGTGCTTGAATCTTTATAAGTTGAATCTTTAGGTGGATTATTATTATTGTTATTATTATTC
>JBIOHI010000175.1:0-4717 GCA_044448845.1 Bacteroidia bacterium | reverse complement strand
GAATTCTATCAACTATGATCTATCAACTATGATCTATCAACTATGATCTATCAACTATGATCTATCAACTAAAAACTATTTCACCGCCACCACCGAGATCTCCACATTCACATTCAAAGGTAATTTTGAAACCTGGACGGTTTCACGTGCAGGAAAATTATTTGTAAAAAAACTTCCGTACATTTCATTGATGGCAGCGAAATTTCCAAGGTCAACGCAAAAAATGGTGGTCTTCACCACGTTCGAAAAATCCATTCCCGCTTCTTTTAAAATGGCCCGGATGTTTTCCATCACTTTTTTTGTCTCTTCCCTGATATCCCCGGTTACCATGGTTCCGGTCTTTGCATCCTTAGCTACCTGGCCCGAAACGTAAAGCGTATTGCTGATCAAAACTGCATGGCTGTAAGGTCCGATGGGTGCCGGGGCATCCGCTGAAGTGATAATTTTCTTTTCCATTGTTTTAGTCTTCTTATTTTTTTCTTTATTAATTCCGGGCGCAAATGTAGTTTGCGAAAATGAAAATACTGGCACGAGGAGAAAAAATACGTACGGAAGAATTGAAGTTGAAGCTTTCATCGGTGGTTTGTGATTTAACGGTGAATAATGATCTGGAAATTTCACCGGCTAAATTAAAGGATTTTGACCTGATTTTCGATTTGAATTTTGATGACCATAAAAATCGCCTGGCGGATTATGCCGAATTGAAAATGCCGGTGATCGTTTCCAGCGTAAAAATTCAATTGGCGAAAACAGTTTCTGATTTTGGAAAAGAAATAAATTTTCCTTTGATCGGGATGAATTGTTTGCCTACTTTTATTAATCGGGATTTAGTAGAGATTTCTCTTGTAAAAAATTCAGAAAAAGAAATTGCCAAAAGAATATTTTCCAAATTAAACTGGAAATACAGGATCGTGGAAGACCGTGTGGGCATGGTCACCCCCCGAATTATTTTTATGATCATCAACGAAGCATTTTACACATTGGAGGAAAGAACGGCCACGAAAGAAGATATTGATACCAGCATGAAACTCGGAACCAATTATCCGTTTGGTCCGTTCGAATGGGCTGATAAGATAGGGAGCAAAAATGTTTATGAAACACTGGAAGCAATTTATAACAACACAAAGGATGAGCGTTATAAAATCTGCCCGTTATTGAAAATGAAATATTTGAACGGAGAGAGATTTGCAGATCAGGAAGATTAAGAAATCAGTTTTGTTTTAAAAGTTTTATGACCTCAACTTTTGTTGCAACTCTGATTCTTAGAAAATAAAATCCGTTTTCTAACAAATCCCCGAATTTCAAATTAATAGGGTTGCCACCTGGTTTATTCAGCTCGTCTTTCGAAAACAAAATTCTGCCTTGAATATCCGTCAACTCGAAATTAACACGGTTGGTATTTTCGTGTAGATTTATCATAACGGATAAATCATTCGAAAACGGATTAGGATAAATTTTAATCTCCTCCAAATTATAAATTTCATAAAGGTCAACAGCAATTGCTGAGAAGGGGTCTGAAATATTACTGCATCCGTTGGTGCTGTCAATTTTAACATTGTAAGTTCCATTTTGTGTTAGTAGTAAAGTTTGTAAAGTTGCTCCGGTAACCGGGTTATTATTCATATACCATTGGTACGAATTTGCAACAGAACTTTGCAATTGTGATTTAGAAAGTGGGGTAATTATTGGTTTTGCCGGGTTGGGTTTGACGGTGATGGCTTTGGTGATACTATCGCTGCAATTAAAAGAGTTTGTTACCTTGAGTTTCACGTTATAGGTTCCGGGATTTACATAAGTTTTACTGAATGTATCATTTATATTTGTAGTGAGATCACCCAAATTCCATAGTCTTGATACAGAACCGCCGGTAGTGTCATCAAAGAAAAAACTATTTCCTGACAGGCATTGCAATGAAGTATTAATTGTAAATCCAACATTCGGTTTTTGATTAACGGTAATTGAAATCGCAGAAGAAGTATCATAAAATGAAGCCGAAGAACTTATTCTCCGGTACCAGGTAGTGTTTGTTAAAACTGCGGGCGCATAATATCTGGAACTATCATATCCTCCGGCATTAACAAAACCAGTACTTGCCGATGTTGTCGACTTTTGCCATTTGTAAGAAAAAATTCCGCTTCCACCTGTCGGCAACGAACCGTATAACGCAGCTGGAATGGATCCCGTGCAAATTATTTGATTTGGACTTATTGTATTATTTTGAAGTGGTGGCAATAAAACTCCGTTACTCATAAATGCAGCTATAAATGTGGTAGGATATACTCCTCCTCCCCCCGTAAATTTAAAAGCTCCTCCGGTGGCAATTCCACTTGAAGCAGTGGTGGCTCCGGTTAGAAATATGTTTCCGGAAATATCGGTCGTTATACCTCTTCCTCCTTCGTCATCCGCATATCCCCCTATACCCAAATAAGTTGCCCATAAACGATTACCTGTTGAATTAAATTTTGCGACATAAATATAACTGGGAATAATTTGATAAGCACCATTGGATGCGATTGCTGACTTTGAGGCTGTAGTACCGGTTATGCAAACATTGCCCCCCGTGTCTGTAGCTATTGCATATCCATAATCTTCATCGCTTCCTCCATAATATGTTGACCACACAGGTGTACCGCTCGAATCAAACTTGGCAATAAATGCATCACAAATTCCTCCACCGTATGCGGTCTGATAGGCTCCGTTACTTGCAAAATTGGTTGAGGAAATAGTGTTTCCTGTTATAATAATATTCCCGTTTGGGTCAGTAGTAATTCCATTTCCACTGCCAGCACCACAGGCAGTTCCCCAAATTTTTAAACCGCCTGAACTAAATTTTAAGATAAAGGCACCAGAACCCAAAGAAAATGAAGTAGTACTTCCGGTAATATAAACCGTTCCGTTTTTATTAGCGATTATTCCATTCCCGCTTTCATTACCAGTTCCTCCATAATAAGTGGACCATAGAATTGATCCCTGTGAATTGAATTTTGCGATAAATGCATCACCACCATTTGCTCCTCCGCTGTAAGTTGTTTGATAAGCTCCATTGGTTGCTATCGCAGAGGATGAAGTTGTGGAACCGGTAATAAAAATATTTCCACTTGTGTCAACTGCTATTCCGAATCCCGCATCATCCCCGTTTCCGCCAAAATAGGTAGCCCAAATTCTCGAACCACTTGAACTGAATTTAGCAATAAATGCATCGCCAAAATTGCTACCACCGCCATAAACAGTTTGGTAAGTGCCGCTTGTTGCCATTTGTGAAGTGGAGGTTGTCTGGCCGGTGATGAAAACATTTCCACTTTTATCGCAAGTAATGCTGTTACCCCGTTCTGTCATTACGCCACCATAATATGTCGCCCAGATTCTTGAGCCATTTGAATCAAATTTTGCAATGAAAGCATCTTCATTTCCTCCTCCACCTAGTGTTGATTGATAAGCTCCGCTTGTTGCTATTCCAGTTGTAGAAGAAGTTTTACCGGTTATAATTACATACCTACCGGTATCGGTTGTAATCCCCCGACTATAATCTAAATATCCTCCACCATAATAAGTAGCCCATGGCACAGGATCAATGATAAGTGTTTTGGTTACATCATAATTACCAATACTAACTCCGAAAATGTTGAATGAAGGATTTTGAATGTTGAATGAAGACGCAATATTTTGTTGATTGTAGTTGTCGTCCAATTGGTAACTCAATGGAATGCTTTCATCAATATTTCCGTAAGCAGTTTCAATGATTATGTGTTCATTGTCGGAAAGTGAAGTTGAGTTTGCGCCATCAAATTTCATTTTGATATCTGAAGCTTTTCCACCCGGATGAATAATGAAATTGTACTTGAATTCATTATTTTGGTTTATGTTATTCAATACAAATTCCACATCAATGTTGTTGTAAATATTTTGATATAATACTTTTTTGTAATGATGAATATTTGTTGATCCTTCTTCATAAGTGCCGGTAGTATAATAGTTGATATAATCTGGCGTAGCATCACTTGAAATTATTTTTACACTTTGATTTGCATTAACAAAAGAAATATCTATCCGATGAATAAAGGTACTGTCTGTTGTTGATTGCTGATTGTAGTTTATCATTCCTTCTTTATGAGAACCCGGTGGGTTTGAGCTAACAGCGGAAAGCTGTCCGTTAAAAGTCGTTTTCCAAACTTCATAACTAAAACCAGTTTGTTTTAACTGAACATGCAAACCGTTTCCGTTGTACAAATACAAAACTGTTCGATTTAAATGACCACTCTGGTCAATGATTTGACCTTTGTTTTCAATGAAACCGAATTGAGAGAAAAAGGGTTTGTCAATAGTTGATGCTTTTGAAACATGAAACAAAACCGTTAAGGTTATTAAGAAGTAGAATTTTATTTGGTTAACCATTGTAAAGAATTTTTGTGAACAAATATCAAATTATTATCGAAATTTTAAAATATTTACAAATTATTATAATTCATTTTCACATGCTCGATCCCTGCTTCCCCAAAATGTTCACCCACCGGTTTGAAATTATTCTTTAAATAAAATCCTTCGGCAGTTATTTGAGCATGAAGGTAAATTATTCCTTGATCTTTTGGTACGTCATTCAGGATCTTTTTCAGTAAGGCTTCCCCTACTTTTTGGTTGCGGAAATTTTTGAGCACGGCAAATCGTTCGAGTTTGATGCCGTTGGTTGTGGTGGGGGGGGGGGGGGGGGGGGGGGGGGGGG
>JBIOHI010000174.1:0-4722 GCA_044448845.1 Bacteroidia bacterium | reverse complement strand
CCGTGAACCGTGGAAATATTTTCCGGTATATCAAAAAACCATTCGTAGAATCCGACATACTGTCCGCCATCGAAGAAGCGTATAAATTTTATACCGCTACTTCCCTCCTGCGTACAAAAAATGAGGAATTAAAAAAAGCATACTCCGAACTCGATAAATTTGCTTACAGTGTTACACACGATCTGAGCGGGCCTACTTCCAGCATTGCAGGTGCCATCGACCTGATCAAGGATGAAAAGGACATTGATTCTATTCACAACATTCTTGACCTGATCAAAAATTCGGTAGAAAAACTAAATGAATTCATCCTGAGCATCCAGGATTATTACCGCATCAACCGCGGGCAATTGCTGCTCGAAAAGATCGACTTCAACACCCTCGTGTACGACCTGAAAAGTATTTACAGTGTAGCCGAAAAGATCGACAAGGTCAGATTCATTACGAACATCAATCAACCGTATGAGTTCAGGTCCGACCAGATGAGCATTCGCATGGTGTTGAACAACCTCCTTTCAAATGCATTCAAATACCAGCGCAAAGATAACCCTGATAAAAAAGTGGAACTGTTCATTGACGTGGATAAACATTCGGCAACGATTCGTGTGAAAGACAACGGAATAGGGATCAAAGACGAATACCATGAATCCATCTTCCAGATGTTCTTCCGCGCCACCACCGAAGAAACCGGCTCCGGTTTTGGTTTATTCAATATTAAAGATGTACTCAAGAAAATTGACGGCATCATTAAGCTGGAATCAATACCCGGTGAAGGTTCAGAGTTTACAGTCACATTAGCTTCAAAAAAATAACAAGAGATGCCCCAGTTTGATTTTATTATTATTGATGATAACGAGATCGATATTTTTATCGCGCGAAAAATGATCCTCAATAAATTTCCCGATGCGAATGTTCTTTCATTCCTGAAAGCCACCGAAGCTTATGAATACACCAAAGCCGCGCAGAACTTGGCCAAGAAGGCCATTATGTTCGTGGATATCAATATGCCGCTGATGGATGGTTTTGAATTCATGGAATTGTTCGAAAAACTTCCGGCCGGGATCCGGAATAATTTCATTCCCTGCTTTCTTACTTCATCGGTGAACGAAAGCGACAAGGCGATCGCCAAGACCTTCTCCACTTCGGTCGGTTATATCAATAAGCCCCTGACACCTGTCCTGATAGAAAACCTCCTCAACAACCTTTAATTTTTTTTATCTTATGAAAAAATTTTTCATCATCCTGCTATCCATTATTGTTTTGTTGATTGCAGCAATCATTATTCTTCCCATTGTTTTCAAAGGAAAGATATTCGAAACCGTTAAGACGGAAGTGAATAAAAACCTGAATGCTAAAGTGAGTTTCAACAATGACCTCACGTTAAGCCTCCTTCAGAATTTTCCGAATTTCACCTTCGGAATAAAAGACCTCACCGTTTGCGGCATCAACGAATTTGAAGGCGATACGCTGCTTTCACTTAAAGAATTTCGTGCCACACTCGATATCATGAGCGTGATCAAAGGAGAAAAAATAAAGGTGAGGGAGATTCTTCTCGATCACCCGAACATTCACGCCATCGTGCTGAAAAACGGTAAAGCCAACTGGAATATCACCAAGCCATCCACCGATACCACCGCCAAAGCCGCGGATACTTCGCAATCGAAATTCAACATCGCGCTGAAAAAATTTGAGATAAAAAATGCAAACATCATTTATGACGATCAAAGCGGAGGCATGTATGCCAACATCACCAACCTCACGCACACGCTCAAAGGTGATTTCACCCAGGATGATTTTCTTTTGAAAACAATGACCGAGATAGATGCCCTCACTTTTAAAATGGGAGCTGTTTCTTATCTCAGCAAAGTGAAAACAAAACTGAAAATGGACATGGATGCAAACATGAAGGACATGAAATTCACGTTTAAAGAAAACGAATTCAGTTTGAATGAGCTGACACTTGCATTTGACGGAAACGTTGGCATGAAAGGCGATGACATCAACATGGATATTAAATACGGCATCAAAAAAGCGGAATTCAAAAGTTTTCTTTCGCTGATCCCCGCCATCTATTCCAAAGATTTCAAGGACCTGCAATCGAGCGGTAAGCTTGGGTTTGACGGTTTCGCAAAAGGAACTTACAACAAAAAACAATTGCCGGCTTTTGCTTTAAAGCTTGTGGTGGAGAACGGGATGTTCAAATATCCTGCACTTCCTGTTCCGGTGAATAATGTTCAGATCAATTTAGCAGTAACGAATCCGGATGGAGACCTCAATCACACAAAGATCGATCTTTCAAAAATGCACTTTGAAGTTTCCGGTGATCCGTTCGATGCAAAACTTGTTGCCACCAACCCGATCAAAGATCCGGCTGTTGACGCGTCTTTCAAAGGAAAACTAAATTTGGATAACGTGACCAAGATCGTTCCGCTTGAAGAAGGAATGAAAGTAAGCGGGCTCATCAACTCGGATTTTGAAGCCAATGCCAAAGTGAGTGATATCGAAGCAAAAAATTTCGACAATGTGAAAGCCGGTGGAAAAATTGAGGTGCAGAACATGACCTTCAGTTCGAAAGATCTCAAGAAAGCGTTCAACTTAAAATATTGCGTTTTGAATTTCTCTCCAAAACTTGTTACGCTTTCCGGTTTCGATTCGAAAATCGGCAAGTCGGATATGAAAATGGATGGTTCATTGGAAAATTTTATTCCCTATGTTTTTAGTAAAGGAACGATCAAAGGCACGCTGAATTTTACGAGCAACCTGTTGGATGCAAATGAATTTTTAGGATCCGACACCACGAAAACAGCCAAGAAAGATCAACCTGATACTTCCTCGATGGATGCCCCGGAGATCCCATCCAACATGGAGTTTACTTTGAGCTGCCACATTGGAAGATTATTGTATTCGAATTATGATATTTCCGATTTTAAGGGTGGAATTCATGCAGGAGATCAAAAGCTCACCTTCAGTAAAGTTTCACTGAACATGATCGGGGCCGCCATTTCGATGGATGGTTTTTATGAGACCACCAATCCGAAAAAACCCAACGTGGTGATGTCTTTCGGTATCCAGCACCTCGATTTCCAAAAAGCATTTGTTACTTTCAACACGGTGAAAAAGATCGCACCCATCGCGGAGAATATGCGGGGTAATTTTTCAACCGATTTGAAGATGACCACCCAGCTCGACAAAAAAATGAACCCGAACATGGAAACACTTTTTGCCGAAGGTGTGGTGGAAATTCCCAATGCCGAAATGCATGATGTGAAAGCCATCAATTCGATTGCCGATGCTATCAAATATGAAAAACTGAAGAATCCTTCTATATCGAACGTGCGAATAGAATTCAGGGTTGAAAAAGGAAGAGTTTACACCAAACCGTTTGATATCAATATGGCGGGACAAAAAATGACCTTGTCCGGTTCGACCGGATTGGATCAAACCATCGACTACACCGGAAAATTAATGGTACCTCGCGCTTCACTTGGCGCTGCAAATGAGCAGGCCAACAGTTTAATGGATCAGTTGAACAAACAGGCAGGAACAAAAATAAAACTCAGTGATGTGATCCCGGTGAACCTGAAAATTGGTGGAACATTTACAAAACCGGCAGTAAGTACCAATATGGGCAATATGGCAAAAGACGAATCGAAATCTTTGAAAGACCAGGCAGCTGCCGAAATTTCGGCAAAAGCAAAAGCTGAAGCCGATCGTTTGAAAAAAGAAGCGGAAGACCGCGCGAAAGCTGAAGTGGATAAAGCAAAGAAAGAAGCGGAAGACCGCGCGAAAGCCGAAGCCGATAAAGTGAAAAAACAAGCCGAAGACCGTGCAAAAGCCGAGGCGGATAAAGCAAAGAAATCGGCAGAAGAAGAAGCCAAGAAAAAATTAAAAGGATTGTTTGGAAAATAATAGTAATCGGTTACCTGTTGTTGGTAACCGGAAATTGAACATAAGTAATTAACCATAAATTTAAAAAAATGAAAAAACAAATCGTAGTATTATTCTCCGCAGCAGCCATTCTTGCATCATGCGGAAGCGGGGGAGAAAAGAAAGTATCAACAGGAACTGAATCAGGTGCCATGGAAATTACCATCACGGCAAAAGGCAACACTATGGACGACATGAGTTATGATCAGAAAGAGATCAAAGTAAAAGCCGGAAGCAAAGTGAAAGTGAATTTGGTGAATGCAGCAACCGATGCAGCCATGCAACACAATATTGTTTTTGTGAAACAGGGAACCAACCAGGATGTGGCCATGGAAGGATTGAATTTTGCAACAGCAAATTATTTCAATGCTGCCAACCCGAATGTAATTGCAGGTTCGCCTGTAGCCACTCCCGGAAAGACCGTAACTGTTGAATTCACGGCACCTGCAGCAGGAACTTACGCTTACGTTTGCACCTTCCCCGGGCATTTTATGAAAATGAACGGTGTGCTGATCGTGGAGTAATTTTAAAAATATTTTCTGAGAAAAGAGCTTTCGCATGGAAGCTCTTTTTTTATTAAAGGCATTGAATAAAATTAAGTAATTATTCAAAAAGCTGAAATTATTTCTTAAATATTGTAGCACCAAATAATTATTGCTATGATTAAGAAAACACTTTATTTCGGAAATCCTGCTTACCTAAAATGCAGGGACGAACAATTAGTTATCAATATTCCTTCGGCTAAAGGAATGGATGAATTGGTTGGCAATACAATTCCTATTGTGCAAAGTATAAAAT
>JBIOHI010000173.1:0-4760 GCA_044448845.1 Bacteroidia bacterium | reverse complement strand
CACCTTCTTCTGGTGTGCCGGTTGTGTAATAGTTGATGTAATCAGGTGCAGCATCGCTCGAAGTCATTTTTACATTTTGATTTGCACCAACAAAAGAAATATCAATGCGATGAATGAAAATGCTATCAAGCCCTCTAACCCCCGAAGGGGGAAAATTACCTTTATCATTTACTAACGGAAGACTTTTAAAGTCTCCCCTTTGGGGAGAATTAGAGGGGCTGTTGATTTTTATTACTTCATAACTGAATCCGTTTTGTTTTAATTGAACATGCAATCCATTGCCATTGTACAAATATAAAACTGCCGGATTCAATTGATTATTCTGGTCAATGATCTGTCCTTTGTTTTCAATGAAACCGTACATACCACCAGTCGCACTCTTTGCCTTTGGGTATGCAGGCTGGGAAGAAGCAGGTTTGTTGATTGTGGATGCTGAAATTATTCCGGCAAGAAGTAATAACGTAGTAATGAAGTATGTTTTTTTCATCCCTTAATTTGCTATGACAAATTTATTATTCTTATTCAGAATTCAAATTAAAATGAAAATCAGACCTGAATGAAATTTTGGAATTGATCGCTTGAATAAAAGAAGCCCGCTCCGGGTTCTCGTGGCGTGCTTCTTGTTAAAATATTTTACCGGTCTGACGCGTCATGCGTCTGACCATAAAAAAGCCACCCTCTGGCGGCTTTAATTTTTTTTGATTCTGAATCAATCATTCAACTACAATTCGTCAGTTGGCAAACAACCGAACATTTGAACAAATGAATAAAGAACATTTAACAACAAACTCCAAACCTCAAACCACAAACCGCCCTTAAACTCCCGTATCGTGCAGCGCACTCTCGATGATATACGGATGTTTGGTTGGATACAGATTTGCTTTTGCCAATCCAGCCAGGGTCATGAATAAAAATAATCCTGCAAACAGACATAAGAAACCAATTTCCATAAATCCGATTCCCTGAGAAGGAGTTTCAATAATTCCTGTCGGGTTGTGTTCGGTGATTTCTGCTGCAATATTCAAAGCTCCCGGCATCACCATTAAATACACATCGTTCCAGTGCCCTATAAGAATACAGGTTCCGACAAATATTCCCATGGTTTTGTTGCGCTTAGAACTCCGTTTCATAAAAAGGAAGAATGGAATGATGAAGTTCATGAAGAGGTTGAAGTAAAAATAAAATTTGTAGCTGCCCCAGAGGCGGTCCCTGTAATAAGCAACTTCCTCCGGAATGTTGGCGTACCATATCAGCACGAATTGTGCCGTCCACATATAAGTCCAGAAAACGCTGAAGGCAAACATAAATTTTCCAAGATCGTGCTGGTGTTCATCCGTTACTACATCTTTCAAATATCCGTTCGAACGAAGGAACCACAAGAGCAGATAAATGGCGGTTAGAGCGCTCACCCAACCGGTGGCAAAATTATAAATCGTGAAGATGGTAGAATACCAGTGTGCATCAATGCTCATCGCCACATCCCATGCAAACATGGAGAAGGTAAAAGCAAAGATCAAAACGAAGGCAGCCGAGATGCGGAATGATTTATCGAAATTTACCAAACCGCCAACTTCATCTTCATTTTGAGAATAGTTCCTTATTTTCAAGGCAACCCAAATCCAGAAAGCCGGAAATGCGATCACCCTGAAATAGAAAAAAGGTTTATTGAGGTACCAGGTTTTTTTCATCAGGGTCGGGTCGGTTTCCATAACTCCGTGGTGTGCCCAATGATAAAGGGTAGGCAGAAAGAAAATTAAGATTAAGATAATTACTCCCGCACCGATCGGCATAAAACGGCTGATGGCTTCGGGGATCCTGCGAATTGCAACATACCAGCCTGCATTTGCAATTTGGCTTATTGCGATGAATAAAATTGAACAGGCAGCTATGATGAAAAAGAAATACGCGTTGAATAAAATGCTTGCAAGAAATCTCTTTAAAACAAGTTCATGCTCTGCGGGGTGATAGGTTAGGTAGCCGATGAGCGCAAATAAAATTCCGATTCCCATCAACATGAATGTGAATCGTTTTGCCTTATCGGTAAATTCAAATTTCTCTTCTCTGATTTGAACTTCTCTGTGATGTCCCATTGTTATGAATATTTTTATTTAGTACTAATTTTTGTGGAAGAACTGTCAGCTTTAGCTGTTGCGGTTCCTTTCAATGTATTTACATAATGCAGGACCTGCCAGATCTGGTGCGGATTCAAATGAGTTCCGTAAGCGCCCATCAGGTTTTTTCCGTATTTAATGGAATAAAACATTTTGCCTTCGGGCGTGCTTCTGATGCGGTCCGAATCATACGATGGAGGAGGAGGGAACTTGCCATCGGCAACAATGGTTCCGTCAGCTTTCCCGGTTTCCCCGTGGCATGGTGTGCAGTTGATGTTGTACAAACGTTTTCCTTCAGACACATTATATTTTGTCGCTTCAAGCGGATTTTTTAATGAAGCTGCGGCCTCGTATCCTTCATTGGTGCGTGGCAAATCATACATTGCATATTCGAGTTGTCCGCGGGCGATTGTTCCATGAACCGGCAAACGCATATTCATTCCGTTCGGATTGATGGTGTTTGGTTTCTCAGCAAGCTGGGTCATCGGCTCGTAGGCAAACGAAACGTACATGTTGGGTGCGTATTCATTGCCCGGATCGTTTCCTCCCGCACCGCAGGAAGAAAGCAAAACTGATGAGCTCAATAAAAAAAATAGGAGTTGTTTTTTCATAATTCGATTATCCTTTCTCTAACTTCGATGGCGCCATTGTCGATCAATGATTTCTCCAGTGCTTTCACATCGGTGTTGGAATGAACATTCACTGCAATAACAAATTTGTCATCGGTTACACGAATGTCGATCACATCGGTGTTTCTTCCCCAGAACATATGGTTAACGACAAAGAAGCACGCCACCATTCCGAATGCGGTGAATAAAACACCCAGTTCGAAAGTGATGGGAATGTAAGTTGGAAGATGCATGAATGGCTTTCCGCCTACGTTGATCTGCCAGTCGAAAAATCCGGTGTACATGATTAAGGAAATTGCCGAAGCAATTCCAAGCAATGCAAACACAAAAGCTGCAGCCGACAAACGGGTGCGTTTTATTTTCAGCACTCTTTCTATTCCGTGAATAGCGAATGGACTGTACACATCTTTTATATCGTAACCCTTGCTCATTAAAAATTCAGTAGCATCGTACGTGGTGTCAGGGTTATCGTAAACTCCGAGCAATAATTTTTTATCATCCATGGACAGGTCCTCCTTTCATTTTTGAATTTTCAGAATCATGCCCAGTTGCTTTTTCTTTTATGTGCATGATTGATTTTAATTCCGCCATATTTATTGTTGGAAGATATCTTGTGAACAGAAAATAGAACGTGAAAAATAATCCGAAAGAACCAACCAGAATTGATAATTCAACAATTGTCGGTTTGTACATCACCCAGCTTGAAGGAAGAAAATCGCGGTGCAAAGAGGTAACGATAATGACAAATCGTTCGAACCACATTCCAATATTCACGATGATCGACATCACGAAAATGAACCAGGGTGTCGAGCGCGCCCATTTGAGCCAGAATATCTGGGGAGCGAGAAGGTTGCAACTCATCATCGTCCAGTATGCCCACCAGTAAGGACCGGTAGCGCGGTTGATGAAAGCGTATTGTTCGTATTCAACTCCCGAATATGCGGCCACAAAAAATTCGGTGATGTAAGCAAGTCCAACCATTGTTCCGGTGAGCATTACAATTCTGCACATCGAATCAAGGTGACTCATGGTAATGTATTCTTCCTGTTTTAAAACCACGCGACCAACAACGAGAAGTGACAGCACCATTCCGAATCCGGAAAAAATTGCACCGGCAACAAAGTAAGGAGGGAAGATGGTGGTATGCCATCCGGGAACTAATGAAGTAGCAAAGTCCATGGATACGATGGAGTGAACTGAAAGAACAAGTGGAGTGGAAATTCCTGCAAGGATCAAACTTACAATTTCATAACGATACCATGTTCTTGAAGAACCGTTCCATCCCATGGAAAAGAAATTATAAATAAACCTGCGAACTTTTGTTGTTGCTCTGTCGCGGATGGTTGCAATGTCGGGGATCAAACCGCAATACCAGAATATCAGCGAAACAGAAAAATATGTTGAAATTGCAAACACGTCCCATACAAGGGGCGAGTTAAAATTTACCCAGAGCGAACCAAACGCATTTGGTAATGGAATTGGCCAGTAGGCAACCCATGGGCGACCCATGTGTGAAAGAATGAATGAGGCAGCACAAATTACCGCGAAGATCGTCATCGCTTCAGCAGAACGGTTGATGGACATCCGCCACTTTTGTCTGAAAAGAAGAAGAATGGCAGAGATCAAAGTTCCAGCGTGCCCGATACCGATCCAGAACACGAAGTTGGTGATGTCAAATGCCCAGCCGACTGTTTTGTTCAGTCCCCATGCACCGATACCAACCAGCAACGTGTAGGTGGTTGCAGCGGTCCAGATGCCCAACACGATTGACGAAATGGTAAATCCGATCCACCACCCGGAACTTGCTTTATTTTCCAACGGCCGGCAGATGTCTTTTGATACATCGTGATAGTTTTTGCCGCCTAATATTAATTGGTCTCTGATAGGAGATTCGTACATTTTTATTTTTTATTACTGGTTAATGATGAATATTTTTTATGAATGCTCGTGATGTTCTACTTCTTCAACTTTCTCTTTTTCTTCACGAGGTTCTGAACCGTGTTTTTTGATGATATAATCT
>JBIOHI010000172.1:0-4823 GCA_044448845.1 Bacteroidia bacterium | reverse complement strand
TCCGCTTGAACAAAATAAATATTTCACATTCGGATTCGGATGATTATCCTGGTCAATGATCTGCCCTTTGTTTTCAATGAACCCGGAGTGGCGGTTGGAAGGAAATTTTTTTGCATCAGGTTCCGTTGCATTTGAAGTGAATGCAGCGAGTATCATCAAAAAAAAGGATGAAGTTATTAACTTCATAAATGGAATTTGGAAAACACAAGCAATATAATTTTAAATCTGCCAGGATTCAATTTTTAAGAAAATTTTAAGAAATCGGTGAATGGGTGATAGGTTAATAGGTTAATAGGTTGACTGGTAGGATTCCTGATCAACTTTAAACTCTAAACCCTAAACTCTAAACTCAACTGCGCTAAAGCTTCGGTGAGCATGCCCTAAACTCACTCTACAACAACCTTTACACTAAACGTTCCCGATTCTGCAATTACTTTCAACACGTACATACCACTCGAAAGAAAGGAATTGATCTCAAAAATATTTTCATAAGTAGTGAATTGATTGATAAACATTCCTTGCATGTCGTAAATTTCGATTTGCTTTTCTCCCGGAAGGGCTATGAAGTCAAGAGTGAAATTCCCATTGTTTGGGTTCGGAATGACGATGATCTGCACATTGTTGAATAACGTAATATTCAACGGATCGGAAATATTGGTGCAACCGTTTCCAATTGCCACACGGTATATTCCATTCTTATGAACAAAAATGGTTTGAGAATACGCATTGGGAATGGAATCGTTATTTAAAAACCATTGGTAGGTTTCGGATGGAGAATAGGAAGATTGAAGTTGGGTGCTTGTCACAGCCAGCATTTGCGGCTTGTCGGGATTTTTATCAAGAGAAACCGAACGGATTGTTGAGTTTGTGCAATTGTTCGAATTAACAACCCGCAATCCTACCGCGTGAGTTCCGGGAGCATTGAATGATTTGTTGGGATTTTCACTGGTATCGGTTGTGCCATCGCCAAAATTCCAAAACCACAATTTTGTTTTTGCGCCATCCGGTTCGGAAGAATGATTAATAAATGAAATTTTATTTCCGATAAAACATTGACGTTGCGGTTCAGCTATAAAATCAGCAATCGGATCAGCATAGATGGTAATTGTTTTTTGAATGGAGTCTGTACAACCATTATTAGTAGTTGTATTCAATTTTATAGTGTAAGTCCCCCATAAGTTGGAGACTAAATTAACAATACTATCAACTGAAGATTGATACTTTCCTAAATGCCATAAACGCAAGAAAGTTCCCGATGAGAGGATAGAAGTATCAGTAATCAAAAAAGAATTTCCACCGGCACATTGATTCGGATTATTGATTGTGAATCCGATCTTTGTCTGAGGATAAACGGTAAATATTTTCGTGGTCGAATCGCTGCAATTATTTTTAGAGGTCACCACTAATTTCACCCTGTAGATTCCTGCTTTAGAATAACTTTTATTTACATTTCCGGATGCCAAAGTCGTTGAATCGCCAAAGCTCCACAACCTTGTCAATACTCCGGAAGAAGCGGTTGAGGTATCATTCAGTATAAAATTATTTCCAGACAAACATTGAGCATCCCGCCCTGGCGGGATTTGGGTGAAACCGGAGATCGGCTGCGGATAAACAGTAAAAGATTTTGTTGCCGAGTCGGTGCAGTTATGATCTGATATTTCGGAAAGTGTGACTGAATAAGTTCCGTCATTTAAGAATCGTTTACTGACAATTGAAAAAGTTGAAGTGTCTCCATCACTGAAGCTCCATAGTCTCGAAATAGTTCCGGACAAAATGTTGGATGTGTCATTCAACAAAAAATTATTTCCTGACAAACATTGCGATAAACCTGCCTGTCCGGTGAGCAGGTTATTTTGTCTGAAACCAACATTCGGTTGAGGATAAACAGTGAAAGTTTTTATTGAAGAGTCAATGCAATTATGATCCGATATTTCAAAAAGTTTGGCTGAAAATATTCCTGAATTTGTAAAACTTTTACCGGATACGGAGCTTGTCGAAGTATCGCCATCACTGAAATACCACAACCTTGTCAAAGCTCCTGATGAAATGGATGAAGTATCATTCAGCAAAAAAATATTTCCACTCAGGCATTGGGAAAAACTATTTTGATTGAATCCAACTTTCGGTTGAGGGTAAACGCTAAAAGTTTTTATGGAAGAGTCGGTACAATTATGATCGGAAGAAACAAATAGTTTTATCGTATAAATTCCGGCATTCAAAAAACTTTTCTTCAGACTTGAGTTAACGGAAGTCGTTGTATCGCCCAGATTCCAAAGCAGAGAAAATGTTCCGGATGAAATAACCGAAGTATCATTCAGCATAAAATTATTTCCCGACAAACATTGTGAAAAATTGGTTTGGGTGAAACCGGCATTGGGCTGAGGGTATACACTGAAATTTTTTGTTACGGAATCAGTACAACCGAAATTGCTTGCCGAGATCAACTTAACTGAATACGTATTCGCAGCCTGAAAAGTTTTTGAGAAATTAATTTGCGTGGAGGTGTCTCCGTTGCTGAAATTCCACGTGGGTGTAATTGCCCCGCTGCTGATTGTTGAAGTATCAACGAAGGTGAAATTATTACCTGAAATGCACTGAGCCAAACTGTTTTGTGCGAAGCCGGCTATGGGTTGAGGGTTCAGGATTACGGGAAGAACGGCAGATGAATCCTTACAGCCATTGTTCGTTGAAACAACTACGTAATAATTTCCGAATGTACCGGTAGAATAATAATTATTGGTCGCTCCGAAGATATTCTGTTCGTTTTTTTTCCATTGATACGCATACCCATTTCCGGTGTCGGCAGAAAATGTAACAGTATCACCGGGACATAGATTGGTTGACCTTGAATTATTAATCACAGTGGAAGGCTCAACCTTTAAACTAACCGGAGCAGAAGTACTTGAACAATTATTCGAATCAGTAACAACCACGGAAAATGCACCGGTTGTTTTCGCAAAATAAAATGAATTTGTATCGGCTGATGTAAGATAAGCACCATTCTTTTTCCAATGGTATTTTAATGTTGTTCCTGTATTGGCATTGATCAGAATACTGTCTCCTTTACAGATAGCTGTGGAGCTGCTTACTGATATGGATGCCTGGGGTAAAGGATTAACAATAACATGAACAGGTGAAGACGTATCGGGACATCCTCTTGAATTTACCGTTGTTAACTTATAATCCCCGGGCAACGTTGCATTGAAAAATGACTGGGTTGCACCACTAATATTGTTGTTGTTCAACATCCATTGAAAGGTGAGACCGGAAGGATTACCTGAAGATAATACTAAATTATTACCGTTGCAAAACGTAGTTGGACCACCCGTGGTGAATTGAGCATTACCAAAACAATCCGGATCGAATTTTATTATAAATGCATCCATGCTTCCTGCACCAAATGAAGTCTGATATGCTCCTGAAATTGCAATACCGCTTGTTGAATTTGTGAACCCGGTAGCAAAAGCATTTCCTGAAATATCTCTGGTTATTGCACTGCCCATATCATTGTTTGTTCCTCCAAAATAGGTACCCCACATTTTTGAGCCATTAAGGTTAAATTTTGCGAGGAATGCATCTGTGCCTCCTCCCAAATACGACTGGTATGCCCCGGCTGAAGCAATCCTGTTTGATGAAGTAGTTTGCCCGATAATTAAAAGATTTCCTTCCAGGTCAACTCCTTTACTACCCCATAAACTTTCATCACCGCTTCCTCCGAAATACGTGCTCCATTGAATAGCACCGCTTGAATTGAACTTTGCCAGGAATACATCTCCATCGCCATTAGTTCCTGCCCCTCCATAAACACTTTGATTAGCCCCGGAAGTTGCAATACCATTTGAACTATTTGTTTTGCCACAAAAATAAAGATTGTCATTTGCGTCACTGGTAATATATAATCCATTCTCCGTACCGCTTCCACCAAAATAGGTGCCCCATATTTTCGAAGAAAATGACGAGTTGAATTTTGCAATAAACCCGTCCGACAAACCTCCGTTTAGCATCTGATACGCACCTGTTGTGGCAAAACCGGAGGCGGCATTTGTAAAGCCACATATGATAATATTACCATAAGAATCCAGCGTAATTCCTCTTCCGTAAGTATCCCCGCCCTGACCATAATAAGACCCCCATTGTCTTACTCCGCCGGAACTGAATTTGACAATAAATGCATCGAAAGCTCCACTTGCTGCAAAAAAAGTTTGATAAGCACCTGTTGTTGCAATACCGGACGTTGAAGTTGTCTGACCTACCAGGAATAAGTTCCCTGATGCATCATTAATAATCTGGGTAGCCAGTTCTTCACCACTTCCCCCATAATAAGTTCCCCACTGAATAACTCCATTCGAATCAAATTTTGCAATAAAAACATCTCCCAAATAATAGGTCCCTCCACCGGCAAAAGCAGTCTGGTAAGCTCCTGAAGTGGCTATGTTGTTTGAACTCATCGTAGATCCCGATGCGTAAATGTTACAAAAAAAATCGGTAACCACACTCATACCTCGATCTAAATTACTTCCACCGTAATAGGTTCCCCATTTTCTTGAACCGGTACTGCTGAATTTTACAATAAAGGCATCTGAATTTCCATAATAACTTGCCTGGTAGGTTCCTGAAGTCGCTATTGATGTTGTAGAACTCGTAACCCCGATAGTAATTACGTTCCCGAAATTATCCGTGGTTATTCCATAGTTTTGAGTAACATTATTACCGCCATAGTATGTTGACCAAAAAACATAAGGTTCAGGGTCAATAATTAAAGTCGATTTTTTGTTATAAAATGGAATTGAAAAACCAAATTCATTTTCACCGAATGTTTTATA
>JBIOHI010000171.1:0-4846 GCA_044448845.1 Bacteroidia bacterium | reverse complement strand
GGTTTGAGAACAAATAAACGATGAGGAAATAAATGGTTGCTGTAGTTCCCATTGCAGTTCCGCAGGTGAGTCCGAGCAAAATAAATCCGACCTGGGAGATGGAAGAAAATGCCAAAAATCTTTTAATGTTCTCCTGCCTGATGGCAAATAAATTTCCGATCGTGATGGTGAGAACGATGGTCAATGAAAGCATGTTCGTCCACATCACCGCAAAATTGATAAATAATTTACTCAGCACCGAAATGAAAACAAAAACGATGGCGGCTTTGGAAATAACCGAAAGATAGGCGGTTACCGGAACAGGTGCTCCTTCATACACATCTGCTGTCCATAAATGAAAGGGTACGGCTGAAAGTTTGAATGCAAACCCGGTGAAAACAAAAATTAACGCAAGCATTTGAAGATGGCTTCCGATCAATAGAGTGGGCAGTTCATGGAAACTCAAAGACCCGGTCGTTCCATAGATCAATGAAATACCAAACAATAACATGCAGGAAGCAAATGCAGAAATCAAAATCATTTTTACCGCTGCTTCCGATGATTTTATTTTTTCGAGATCGAAATTAACAATGGCTGCAAGCGGAATGGAGGCGAGTTCAAGGCCGAGATAGAACATCAGGAAATTCCCGCTCGAAAGCATGAAGAAAAATCCAAGCAAGGTGGTGAGCAATAAAATATAAAACTCCAATAAATGTTTGTGATGCTTCAGCCAATCATAAGCCTGTAATGAAATAATGAGTGTACCAAAACTTAATATCAGTTTTTGAAAATTGACAAGGTCATTTGTGTAAAACATACCGGAGAATAATTCACCCGGTGTAATGGAACCAAAATTGAAGACCACATTAAGGAGCAAAAGCCCATTCACCACCTGGAGTAAAATAGTTTTCACGGTTGTTCCTTCACCGATCTTCAGGATCAGCAAAACAAAGATGATGAGTGTTAAACTCAGTTCCGATCGCATCAATATGAAAAAGTTATAATCCATTTTTTAAGTTTAAATGCTTAATGGTCTTATTGTATCAAACATTTTTATCATCCTTTATTTTCTATTTTTTATTTTAATTATTTAACCGATTACAGATAACCGATCACCAAATTTATCCACCAATCAATCCTTTCGCTAAATTTTCCATGATCAGTTGAACATCCGGGGACACCAGGTTTATCAACCAGAATGGCGCGATTCCGATTGCAACAACCGAAATGGTCAACAATACCGAAGCCAATTTCTCATTCCAGCCTGCATCTTTAAACAGAAGAAAATTTTCATTTTTTACCGGTCCCATGATGGCTTTTCCGGCAGCCCGTAAAATATAAACTGCCGTCACTACAATGGAGGCACACGAAAGAATAGTGGCAATGCGATGGAATGCATCAGGCCGTTGCCACGCACCCATGAAAATGGTCATCTCCGAAACGAAACCGCTGAATCCCGGCAAGCCCAATGAGCACAATCCTGCAATAATATAAATGGTTCCTATGAATGGGATGGATTTTAACAGTCCCCCGAGTTTTTCAACTTCACGTGTGTGAGTGCGTTCGTAGATCATGCCGATAGATGCGAAGAAAAGTGCTGTCATCAGTCCGTGCGAAACCATTTGCATCACTGCCCCGATAAGCGCGGTCTTTGTCATCATGCCGATCCCCAATAAAATAAATCCGCAATGTGAAACGGAAGAATACGCGTTGATGTATTTCAGATCTTTTTGCATCAGCGTGGCAAACGCTCCGTAAATAATGGCGATGGTTGCAAGCAGCACGATCACCGAAGAATAATGTTGTGCAGCTTCGGGCATCAAATAGGTTGCAACTCGAAGACAACCGTAACCACCAAGCTTCATCGAAATTCCGGCAAGGAACATGGAAGCCGCGGTAGGAGCGGAGGAGTGACCATCAGGAACCCAGGTGTGAAAAGGAAACAACGCGGTGAATATTCCGAACCCGACAAACAGGAATGGAAAAATAACTAATTGTGCTTGTGTTGAAATATGTTGCTGTGCGATCAGAACAAGGTTGAATGTGTGAACACCATTTCCAATATCGGTATTGAAATACGTCATCAATAATCCAACAAGAACAAGTGCCGAACCTCCCATTAACATTAAGGCAAGTTTCATAGCGCTGTATTCCTTCTTCCCGCTTCCCCATATCGCGATGAGTAAATATTTAGGTATCACCGCTACTTCGAGGAAGAAGAACAAAGTGAACAGGTCGAGGGAAATAAAAAATCCGTAAGCACCAATGCTTAGTAATAAAAGTAAAAAGAAAAATTCTTTGGTGAGTGTTTCAATTTTCCATGAAATAAGAATTCCGGCACACACCACAAAAGCCGTCATCATGATCATCGCAACTGAAATTCCATCCACGCCCACATAATATTCGATGTTCAACGACCGGAACCACGATTGTTTGAATTCAAATAAAAACTGCGAAGTGATTCCTGTATTTCTTGCAGAAATATAAGCAAACATCAACATTGAAGCGAGAACGAGTTGCACGGCTGAACCGATGAATGAGGTCCACTTCACCTGGTCCCCGTTGCGGCAGAACATTACCGCAATGGCCGTGAGGATTGGAATGAATATGAGTAATGATAAATTCATTTGTTATATAAGTTCAGCTTCTTTGATATTTAATTTCAGAAAGATAATCTCTTTCAGTTGATGGGCGATCTTTATGCAATCGCTTACCCGGTTCAGATCGAGGCAATATTTTCCGGTACATTCTGTTTCGTTCAGTTCATGGCATAAGACATTTGACAGATCGATCTTATCAAATTCGTTACCGAATTTTTTACATTCGGCAAGCATCATTTCGAGGTTGGTGTTTTCGAAAAAATCCCCTGTTTCATGCTGAAGGAACAATTCCATCAGGTTGCTCAACGCCCGTCTCGCACCTGAACAAACAGCAATAGTTACCACGTCTTCATTTGGACGGGCAAGTTCATTACTGATCTCATCGAGTTCGGTAATGACCACTTTAAATGCGTGACGATTGTTTTGTGTTTTCATGATTTTAAAAAATTAGATCCACCAATACAAATACACCAATACAAATCCGATCAAACTCACAAAAAAGTACATAGCATATTGCTGCAACTTTCCTGATTGAAATCCTTTTATCAATTCAGAAACTTCTCCCGTTATGGATGCCAGTAAGTTCATAAAGCCATTGGCAATATTAGTGTCGAACCACGCTGCAGGCCTTCCAACCAATCTGAATACAATTTTTTTCGTGACGAAAATATACAATTCGTCCATGTAAAATTTACGATGAGCAGCCAGGTAAAAACTTCCGAACGATTGAGAAATTCGTTCCGGTTTATCATTTGCTGTCTGATACAAATTATAAGCGAGATAAATTCCTGCAAGTGCCAACACAACCGGAGCGATCGAGAAAATGATATCAATATGCGTTTCGAGCATGGCTCCATCCGAAGAAACAAAAGATGCGAAAGGAACCAACCCGGCAAGCAATGCACACACTGCTAAGATCGCCAACGGAATTTTCATGGATAAACTTCCTTCACCGTGGTCGGCATGCGCAGTTGATGGCTTACTCCAGAATATGGAAAAATACAAACGGAACATATAAAATGCAGTGAGTGCTGAAGTGAACAATGCCACTCCATAAATAAGTTTATTGTGATCAAAAGCAGCCATCAGGATTTCTTCCTTGCTGAAGAATCCTGCGAACGGTGGTATTCCGGCAATGGCGAGGCAGGCGATCAAAAAAGAAAGGTGAGTGAGTGGCATCAGTTTTCTTAATCCGCCCATGTCTTTCATCTCGTTGCTGTGAACCAAATGAATGACTGCACCTGCTCCAAGGAATAACAATGATTTGAAAAATGCGTGTGTAAATAAATGGAACATGGAAGCCATGTATCCCAGGCCGTTCTCTCCACCATAACCGGAAACCCCGAGAGCAAACATCATGTAACCTATTTGTGACATGGTTGAATATGCGAGAACTCTTTTTATGTCGGTTTGTGTGCAGGCAATAATTGCAGCAATCAAAGCAGAGAATGCTCCCACATACATTACCACGTGCAAAGCCGAAACATCAAATGCAAAAACAGGGAACAAACGTGCAACTAAAAATACACCTGCAACCACCATCGTAGCAGCATGTATCAATGCTGAAACAGGAGTTGGACCTTCCATGGCATCCGGAAGCCAGATGTGTAACGGGAACATCGCTGATTTACCTGCACCACCGATAAAGACCAAACACAAACCCCAGGTTAATGCGCTCACGCCCAAAAAAGTATTGGTGGTTGCAACCAGCATATAATCTGAATTCGGAGAAGTGAGCCGTTGTATCAATGTTCCGAAATCAAGTGTCTGCGCATTGAAAGCAAGAATTAAAATTCCGATCAGGAAACCGAGATCAGCAAAACGTGTAACGATAAATGCTTTATTGGATGCAGAAACTGCCGAAGGTTTATTATAATAATACCCGATGAGAAGGAAAGAGGAAATACCAACCAGTTCCCAGAAAATATAGATCTGGAAAATATTGGATGACATCACCAGCCCGAGCATGGAAAATGAGAACAAGGACAGGAAAGAAAAATAAGTTCCGAAGCGTTCTTCGCCTTTCATGTAACCAAGACTGAAGATATGAACCATCAATGAAACAAACGAAACCACTACGATCATCAACACCGATATCGGGTCGAGAAGAATTCCCATATCGATGGAAATATTAGGTGAGAAAGTGAGCCAGGTATATTTAAAAGCTATTATTTTTTGGTAAACACAACATATTTTTCCATAAATGAAAAAATATTTATAAGCAGTGATCAACGAAATTATTGTTGAACAAAGCAACGACAGTACCC